>NZ_QTYG01000015.1:0-56554 GCF_003462045.1 Ruminococcus sp. AM31-15AC
AAAAAGTTTTTTGACTTCCGATTTTTTCGTGTTTTCTAATGTGCTGTCTTAAATCAGCTTATCTATTATATCATATTAGCTAAGCTTTGTCAAGACTTTTCTTTGTGAACTTTTTATGAGGTTCTTTTTGAGCTACTCCTCAGGTCTCTTATGTTCTCCCGAACCTTTTACCTTCGTTTCGCTTCTTCCTTTATCGCTCTCTCTCGAGGCGACTTGTTTATTTTATCACTTTTATGCCTTTTTGTCAACCCCTTTTTTCGCTTTCTGCTTTTTTTACACTTTATTTCCCTTTTCTTATCTCTTTTTGTCCATTTTGCTTTGCTCCTTTGTTCTTTTGATACAAAAAGTGACAGCTGTGCGTCGCTCAGTTGTCACTTTGCTAGGAGTTTCCTCTATTTTGTGTTAATGATTTACTCGGTATGGCTCCGCCATTCCTCACTCCTCATTCCTCATTAATCTTACCGTTTCCGCCATTAATTCTGCCGCTTTCTGCTTTTTCTCCAATGTCACTGCAAAATATGGCTTATCTCCGTCAAAGAAACGTATCCTATTCTTATAAGCTCCATACAACGCTTGTATCTGCTCCACCTCTGCGGTTTTCACAAAGAACAGCACCTTATCCCCTCTTTGTGTTATTTCCTTTATGCCAAGCTTTGAAGCAGTATTTCTCGTAAGTGCAACGTTCACAAGTCCAAGCACCGATTTCGGTGGGTCGCCGTATCTATCTATAAGCTCGTCGATAACGTCCCTGGAATCCTCCTCATTGCCTATGGAAGCTATCTTCCTATAGCAATCTATCCTCTGTGACAGATTTTCTATATAATGGTCAGGTATAAATGCGTCTATGGATATATCCACCAAACAATCCTCAGGTGACGGCGGCAGAGCCTCTCCCTTTTGTTCAGCTATAGCCTCATTTAGAAGTCGCAGATACATATCATATCCCACCGCCTCCATATGTCCATGCTGTTTTCCGCTGAGTATAGAGCCTGCACCTCTTATTTCAAGGTCACGCAACGCTATCCTGAAGCCTGAGCCGAACTGTGTGAACTCTCTTATTGCATCAAGCCTTTTTGCCGCTACCTCCGTGAGTACCTTGCCACGTCTGAAAGTGAAGTACGCAAAAGCACGGCGGTTTGATCTTCCCACACGTCCACGGAGCTGATAAAGCTGTGAAAGTCCCAATCTGTCAGCGTCCTCTATTATAAGTGTATTTACATTCGGCACGTCAACACCCGTTTCGATTATTGTGGTGCAGACCAGTATATCTATTTCTCTGTCGCAAAGCTGCCGCCATATTTCCGACAGCTCCTCCTCGGGCATTTGTCCGTGTGCGAACGCTATCCTTGCGTCAGGGAGCATTTCCTGAAGCTTATTTGCGGTCATCATGATAGTTTCCACCCTGTTGTGGATATAATACACCTGACCGCCACGTCGCAGCTCCTTGCTTATGGCCTGCGCTATAACGCCCATATTATGCTCTATAACATAGGTCTGAACAGGGTGTCTGTCCATAGGCGGCTCCTCTATGACAGACATATCTCTGATACCGCTCATTGCCATGTTAAGAGTTCTTGGTATCGGGGTAGCGGAAAGTGTAAGCACATCAACGCCCTTGAAAGTTTCCTTGAACTTTTCCTTATGGGCAACACCAAAACGCTGTTCCTCGTCTATGATAACAAGACCCAAGTCCTTGAACTTAACGTCTTTCTGCACCAATCTGTGCGTGCCTATGATAAGGTCGATAGTGCCACGGTTAAGCTCTCTTATTATCTGCTGTTGCTCCTTTGGTTTTCTAAATCTCGACAAAAGCTCCACCTTCACCGGGAAATGCTCAAATCTTTTTATCGCCGTCTGATAATGCTGCCATGCAAGAACAGTTGTTGGCACAAGTATAGCCACCTGCTTGTTATCGAGCATACACTTGAACGCCGCACGGAGAGCCACCTCCGTTTTGCCGAAGCCCACATCTCCGCAGAGAAGTCTGTCCATTGGGGACGGCTTTTCCATATCTGACTTTATCTCCTGTATAGATCTTAACTGATCGTCGGTTTCCTGATAGTCGAAACGCTCCTCAAAATCCGCCTGCCAATCGTTGTCAGGGGAAAAAGCAAAACCCTTTGCCATTTGTCTTTGAGCATAAAGCTTTGTAAGCTCCTCCGCCATATCCTTTACGGCAGACTTTACCTTGTTTCGTGTCTTTGTCCACTCCATAGAGTTGAGCTTATTGAGCTTCACTGCCCCGTCATCTCTAGGACCTATATATCTTGACACAAGGTCAAGCTGAGTAACAGGCACATAAAGCACGTCCGTACCTGCATATTTTATGGTGATATAATCCTTTGTTACACCGTTCGTTTCTATATTTTTTATTCCTGAAAACCTGCCTATGCCGTACATAGCGTGAACAACAAGGTCGCCTGTCTGTATATCCGAAAGGCTTTTTATCTCTTCTCCTGCTTTGTGACGGGATTTACGCTTCTTTGCACTCATGGCTTTCATCTGAGTGATAGCCGCACAGCCTATGTCAGGATAATCAAAGCCACCTGACAGACAGCCCGTGCGCAGGTATACTTTACCCTTTATTATCTCGCTGTCCTCAGTGAGGATCTCCGCAGAGATGCCAGCATCATTAAGGTCTTTATTTATAATAGGAAGCGTCTTTTCCGAGCCTGCCAGCACAACAGTGCAATACCCCTGAGAGCAGAGATTTTTCAGCTCTTCTTCAAGGTTTATGATATTACCGCCCCAAGCCGCCGTTTGTCGGCAGTCGGTATTGATAAGCTTTTTGAACTTCACGCCGTTGTTAGAGCGCATAAAGCTGTCAAGAAACACCGACTTCATTTGTGTTATTTTTAGTTCCGCTTGTGGTATATCAAGATAAAAGCCCTCCAGCTTTCTGAAAAGTATGCCGTCCTCATAAAGAAGCTTCATATCCTCTGAAAGCTGAGCAAGAGCCGCCTTGCCCTTTTCGATACAGTTGGTATACTCCGACACAAGGCAAACACCGCTCTCAAAGTAATCAAACACTGTTGTGAGCTTGTCATAGCACACAGTATAATACTTATCAAGATTTGTGAGGGTGATACCGCTCTGAGCCGTTTCTATATCCCTTGAAATATTCGTTCTTATCTTATCGGTACGGTTTCCACGGACAGACTTGGACAAGGCTTCAAGCTTTGTCACAAGGTCATCAGTGTCAGGGAAAATTATCTCCAGTGCAGGGAACACCGTCATCTCGTCTATTGGGTCGGTACGTCTTTGGCTTTCGGGGTCAAAATATGATATAGAGTCAACCTCGTCGCCCCAAAGCTCTATTCTCACAGGGCGAGACTCCTGCACAGGGAAAATATCGGCGATAGAGCCTCTCACAGAAAACTGCGCCTGACCCTCCACCTGATCTGTTCTTGTATAACCGCCTGCAAGAAGCTTGCTTGTAAGCTCCTCAAGGCTCAGTTCGCCCCCTGTTTTTATCTCAAAGGAAAACTCTTTCAGCTTATCCTGCGGAATAGTTCCCTGCAAGCAAGCTTCCATACTTGCGGCGATTATCTTGCATTTGCCCTGAGTGATGAGAGAAAGAGCCTCCAGTCTTTTGTGCTCATATTCTCTTGAAACGCCCTCCATGTATGCAAAGTTCAGGTCCTTTGCAGGAAAAACGCAGGCAAGCTGTTCTCCTGCCATTTCGTTTATATCCCCTGTCATTCTAATGGCTGACGCCTCGTCGTCGCATATAACAAGGCAAGGGGAAAGCCTGCTTAGAGCCATTGCGGTCTGAGCCTTGTGTATATTTGAAACGCCCGTGACCGCACAAGGGGTAAACCCTTTGAGCAGGCAGTTTTTCACATCTTTATAAAAGCCAAGACGGCTCGCCATTTCATAAAAAATATTCATCTTGCTGTTCTCCGAAAAAATATGCTTAATTGAACTTGTTCATAGCCTCGTTTATCTTGCCCTGCACCATAAGCTCCACAGCCTCGCAGGTGTTTTTATCCACATCAGAAAGCTTTTTCATTTCCTCGTCAGTGAATCTTGAAAGCACCCAGTCAGCCAAGTTGTAATCAGGGTGAGGCTTTTTGCCCACGCCTATTTTTACCCTTGGGAAATCCTGACCGCCACACAGTGCGATAATGCTTTTTATGCCATTGTGACCGCCAGCCGAACCGTTTCTGCGTATCCTCATTTTGCCCACGTCAAGTGAAATATCGTCATAGACCACGACAACATTTTCAAGCGGTATATCATAAAAGTCCATAGCGTCGCTGACAGCCTCACCGCTATTGTTCATGAAAGTTTCAGGCTTCATGACAAGACAGCTTTTTCCGCCTATAACGGCACGTCCCACAAGAGCCTTGAACTTATGCGTATTCACCGAAAAGCCGTATTTCTTTTCCATAGCCGCCACCGCAAGAAATCCTGCGTTATGGCGAGTATTCTCATAAGCCACGCCGGGATTTCCAAGACCCACGATAATATACTCAGGCTTGCCCATAGCCGTTTCCCTCTCGGCAGACAATTTCTTCAATTTCTCGAATATATCCATTGTAAATTCTCCTATCTTTTATAATATGTCAGCCCCGACAGCTTATTCTATCCACGCACAATAACCCCGTCTTTATGCAAGACGGGGTATAAACAAAAGCCGACATTTTACTGTCGGCTTTATTATAGCATATTTTTTTCAGGATTGCAAGGGAGAATTGCTTATATCTTTATTTAGCTGTCTTTTCTTTATAAAAAGCCATATTGAACCTACAATTATTATAACTGGAATAATATAATAACAATAATGTGCAACGCCCCAAACATAATTTTCATTCTGCACAACGTGTCTTGCACTAAGATCCCAATTAAAAATACCAACGGTTATCACCGTAAAAATCGTTGATATTATGATACCTATAGGCTTTTTTCGAATAACTTTTATTACCGCTATCAAAGAAAATAAGCCTATAGCAGCAATTAGACCTGCATAGATCCAACCAGCATACTCATTTTTCCAAAAGTTTTCCCCGACAGCAACGTATATTCTCGCATAATCAACAAGGCTTACATTTTTTACATCTGCACAAGTCAAGCTAAGACCTTTATATACTTCTGTATCAGCAAACCTATCGAGCCTTTCAGCATATTCGTCAGTAGCTGTAGTAAAAGGCAATACAAGCAACAAAAACATCATTATTGTGCCTATCAAAGTTATAACATATGGTATAAACAGTTTGTTTTTTTCTTTCATAATAAACCCTCATTTTTTCCTTCCGAATTTTTTATGATATTGATTGTGATACTTCAAGTAATTTCTTTGATATTTTTGCAGACGCATCAATATAATACGCTGTTTCTGCATCGTTCATTTCTTCTGATTCAAGTTTACTGAACTTTTCCATTGTTTCAGAATATTTTTTCATATAATCCGTGTAATCATTAAGCATAGATATAGCGTCATTAGAATTATTGTATTTTTTCATAAATTCAGCATACTCATCAAAAAATTCAACATAACTATCAATGGCTTCCTTGAACTCAGGTCTTATTAAATCTGTTTTTTCAGACTTACCATCCTTTTCCTCATCAGACCCAATTTTCAAATCATTCTTATCATCTGTTGCCTTGCTGTCAATATCATCTTCTGATTTGGAAATTATACTGTTGTCAAAACTATCTGTAATATTTTCATCTGCAAAATACGAATTATTTGAACTCTCAGAATTATTCTTGTTATCATCTTTGTCTGTAATTAGAACTATCAAAGCCGCTAAGATAGCCAACCCAATAATGATAATTATAATGCCTCCACAGCCAATGCCTTTTTTCTCTTTTTTTCTCATGATTATTATACCTCCGCTCTTTTAAGACCATTCGGTTTTAATATGTATAGCATAGCACAAAAATATGGTAAAGTCAATAGTACCAATAGGTACTAAAATCACTTTCTACAATTTATACAAAAAGCAAGGAGAATTTTTATGTATTTCCAGAGATTAAGGGATCTAAGAGAAGATAGCGACATGAACCAAACGCAGATAGCCGAAATTCTTTTTACAAGTCAGACAGTGTATTCAAGATATGAACGTGGAGCAAGAACTATCCCCGTAGAACACCTCCTTATCCTAGCGGACTTCTATGGCGTATCCACCGATTATATCCTCGGCAGGACAAACAACAAAAAGCTAAACAAATAAAAGACCCTGCCTTACAAAAGACAGGGTCTTGCTTATATTTGGGTATATTACTTCTCCTCAGACTTGCCGTGGATAGCCTCGAACTTTTCTGTTCTCGCCTTGAGCTTCTTCTCAGCGTAGCCCTCTTTGATAGTCTCTCTGCCACGCTCGATAGCAAGTGCGTTGTCAGGGATATCAGTTGTGATAGTAGAGCCTGCCGCTGTGTATGCGCCCTTGCCGACTCTTACAGGTGCAACAAGGTTTGTGTTACAGCCGATGAAAGCATTGTCCTCGATAACAGTTCTGAACTTCTTGTCGCCGTTGTAGTTTACTGTTACAACGCCACAGCCGAAGTTTACATTTGAGCCGACGTCAGAATCGCCGATGTATGTAAGATGTGCCACCGCTGTGTATTCGCCGATAGTTGAGTTCTTTATCTCCACAAAGTCGCCTATCTTCGCACCCTTCTTGATGTGTGAATTAGGTCTGAGCTGAACATAAGGTCCTATCTTAACGTCGTCCTCGATAACAGACTCGTAAGCCTGAACGTTGTTGAGGTTTACGCCGTTTCCTACAGTTGTGTTCTCTATTATGCAGTTGTTGCCGATATTGCAGTTCTCACCGATAGTGGTGTTTCCTCTAAGTATAACTCCGCTGTGTATCTTTGTTCCATGACCGATAGTAACATTGTTTCCGATAGAAACACCGTCTGTGCAGCAGAACTCGATACCCTCGTCAAGCCACTTTCCTATTATCTCATATCTTGCGATATCATTGAGTGCAAGCAGACCACGTCTGTCATTTGCACCAAGCGCAACATGAGGGTTAGCCGAAATAAATGCGTCAGCCTTTTTGCCCTTTGCAATAAGCAGTTCGATGCAGTCTGTAAGATAATACTCGCCCTGAGCGTTCTCTGGCTTGATGTCGAAAAGAACTTCCAGCAGATCAGCCGTCTTGAACCAGTAACAGCCTGAGTTTATCTCAGTGATAGCAAGCTGCATAGGTGTGCAGTCCTTGTGCTCAACTATTCCTGAAATGCCATTCTCAGTACGGATTATTCTGCCGTAGCCTGTAGGGTTCTCAACTCTTGATGTAACAACAGTTACGCCGCAGTCCTTTTCAGTATGAAGCTCCAGCGCACCTTTGATAGTTTCTGCATCGATAAAAGGAGCGTCGCCGTAGAGTATAAGTGTGTTTCCCTCAGCGTGAGCCTTAAGAAAATCAGCCGCCTGCATAACAGCATGACCTGTGCCAAGTCGCTCTTCCTGCATAACAGTGCAGATTTTAGACTTTGACTTTCTCGCTGCAAGATAATCCTCTATCTGCTGACCCTCGTAGCCTTTTACAACGCAGATATCGTCAAGCTCTGCATTCTCGCAGGCTGTCAGCACCCACTCCAGCATAGGCTCGCCGATAACATTGCACAAAGCCTTTGGCATATTGGTCTTCATTCTCTTGCCCTGTCCGCCGGCAAGAATAATAACATTGTTCTCCATAATACAAATTCCTTTCAGATACGTCCCCACAAAATAAGACTTGGCACTTTCGCACCATTTCCTTATTATTATAATACGGTTGGGATAAAAAGTCAACAGTTGGTTCATATTTTATCGCAATTTATTCTTTTGCTTGACAACATATTGCGACACTGCTATAATAAAATGTGTAGTTATCATGTTAATATATTGCAGTTTTTTTCTGCTTCAGATATGGGGGAAAAATATATGCAGAAACAATTCTATCCTATTATAGGAACTGAAAAAGCTCTGCCATTTTATATCATCGGCATAGGCGTGAGCTGCTGGCAGTTTCCTGTCAGCAGACCGGAGGGCTATGATTATCCTCAGCTTTTTGTCTGTCTTGAGGGCGAGGGTGAGGTAACGGTAGACGGCAAGACCGTAAAAATAATGCCTGACAGCATTTTCTATATACCACCGCACTGTCCCCACGAATATAGAGCCACGACTCATTCATGGTATCTTGACTGGGTGTGCTTTGACGGCAAACAGGCTCTCGAACTGCTGAAAGAATGGGATCTTAACAAATTTCATGTTTTCTTAAACTGTGGTGCAGATCGTATGCACAAGCTTTTTGACAGCGCATATTACACCATAAAAAGCGACAAGGCATACGGCAACTATTATGCCTCCGCACAGCTTTACGATATGCTTCTTGAATACCGCAAGCTTTCAGACGATAAGTTCCCATACAAGAGCCGTGTAAATTCCGAAGCCGTCGCAAAGGTCATGAAATATACCGAGGAGAATTATTCAAAGCCTATAAAGCTCGCAGATATGGCGGCTGTGGCAGGGGTATCAGAACAGCACCTTTGCAGACTTTTCAAGAAAAATTTCAGCATAAGACCAATGGAATATTTAAACACAGTGCGCATAAGCCACGCAAAGGAGCTTCTTACCTACTCATCAAAGACAGTTGCGGAGATAGCTTCGGAAACAGGCTTCAGCGACAGCTCGTATTTTTATGTTGTATTCAAAAAGCACGAGAACATCTCTCCGGCGGAATACAGAAAGATAAAGGCATAAGGTGGCAATAAATATGGAACAAAAATATATCTATTCCTTTTCTCAGATAGAGGATAAGGTCAAAGCTTTGCATGAAACCAATACTGAGGCTGCAGCAGCCGTTGCCCTTTCGTGGCTGGGCTGAGCCGTGATGAGCTTAAAACACTCAGGGTATCAGACTACAACAGCACAATGCGAATGCTCCACTCTGCAGGTAGAGTGGTGTACGTCCGTGAAGATCTTATAGCAGATATGCTTAAAGCTATATGCGAGGAGGCTCCTGAATACAGCATGGGCTTTTTCATAACAGACGTGAACTCTGCATACGAAGCCGCAGAAAAGCAGGAGCTTTCCCCTATCAGCGTGCTTAAAATGAGATACTTCTACGAAAAGCACAGCGCAAAGCTTTCAGGAGAGCCTGAGGACAGAGTATTTCTCAAAGAGATACTGCGCTCAGTTGGCGAAAGCGAAGCTGATATGGAAAAGCAATTCGCCGAATACGAAAAGGACGCACCTGAAAAAATATAGGGCATTAAATAAATTAGATACTGTAAAATCACATCATAAAAACGGGCGAACGCTGTTCGCCCCTACGATTTGCGTAAATACGCTGTTTATATGTAGGGGCGACCTGAGGTCGCCCGTTGATTTTTTATACACCAAAAAAAAAGAGCAAAACCGAAGTTCTGCTCTTTTGTAAACTATTCTGTTAGTCTATCAAATCACCAAATTAGATAGAAGAATGGCTCTTTACATAGTCAACAACAGCATCAACAGTTGTGTAAGCAAGACCTACGCAAGTGTCAGCACAGCCGTAGTAAATAGCAATTCTGCCTGTGTCAGCGTCGCAAAGTGTTGCGCATGGGAATGTTACGTTCTGAACATCGCCTACGCACTCATAGATCTCTCTTGGGTTGATGAGATACTCGCCGCATCTGTACTTAACCTTCCATGGCTGCTCCTTGTCAAGGATGCAAGCTGAGAAGCTGTATACAAAGCCGTTGCAAGACTCAAGAACACCATGATAGAAGCAGAGCCAGCCCTCGTCTGTCTCTATTGGAATAGGACCTGCACCGATCTTCTTGGACTCCCAGCCCTTGAGAGGACCCATAACGTGTCTGTGCTCGCCCCAATACTTCATGTCAGGTGACTGTGAAATGTACATATCACCGAATGGTGTGTGACCTGAGTCAGAAGGTCTTGAGAACATTACATACTTGCCGTCGATCTTTCTTGGGAAGAGTACGCCGTTTCTGTTGAATGGGAGGAATGCGTTCTCGCACTGATAGAATGTCTTGAAATCATATGTATAGCCTACGCCGATAGTTGGCTTCCAGCCGTATGCGTTACACCATGTTACCCAATATCTGTCTTCGATGAAGCATACTCTTGGGTCATAGCCGTAGCCCCACTGATTTACTTCTTCTGTAGACTTTTCAGCCTGCTCGAACATGATCCTTGTAGGGTTGATGTTCCAGTGAATACCGTCCTCAGAGAAACCAGCATGGAGAGCCATGTTTCTTTCCTTATCGTCAACACGGAATACGCCTGCGAACTTGCCCTCGAAAGGAACTACCGCACTGTTGAAGATAGAGTTTGATGTAGGAAGAAGATTTCTAGGAATGATAGGGTTTCTGTTATCTCTCCAGATCACTTCATTGCAGTCAGCCGGCTTATCCTGCCAAGGCATATTTGGGATAGCCTGTCCGTTGATTACTTTAACGCTCATGTTAAAATCCACCTTTCATAATATAAAAAATACTGAGCTGACCGTCAGGTCATGCCCTTGTTTTTATTCTTCCCCCGAATAGAAATGCGAAACTTTTCCCGCTTATTCAAGGCGATATCATTCGGCTTACCTTACCGGTAAAATGCCGCTGTTATTATTAAAACACACTTTCAGAAAAATTTCAAGCCCCTATTTTTGCTGAAAACGTTTAGAATTTGAATGTAAACGTATTCTTCTTAAATTTAACATTTTATTAACACTTTGCTTGTTTCATATTTTTGCATCGCGATAAAAAACTGCGGTTTTCTGTATCTGCAGGCTCAGTTAGTTCTAACAAAACAAAAAAACGGATCATCAGCAAGCGTTTTGAATGTAAATTATAAAAGTTGCCCATAATGGTCATATTAGCATAAGCATATTCGTGCAAGTTTCTGATTTTTTGCAGGAATGATAAAAAGCACTTGCAAAAACAGTGAAAAGGGTATACAATATAAATAAGGGTATCAGATACGTTCGGCAGAGTGCGGCGAAAGTCGGGATTTGCCGAATTGTTCTGTATAGTAGTGTACTATAATTTATAATTTACAAGTGGAGGACATTGATATGAAACTAACAGAAATGTCTGCAGAGGAACTGGCAGCATTCAAGGCGGAAGTCCAGAAAGAATATGACGATTTCAAGGCTCAGGGATTGTCGCTGAACATGGCAAGAGGAAAGCCGTCTGCCGAACAGCTCAATCTGACAGAGGGTCTGCTCACAGCAGTAAAGAGCAATGAAGATTGCTTCGCTGAGGACGGCACAGATTGCAGAAACTACGGCGGTCTTGACGGTCTGCCTGAAGCAAAGGCACTTTTTGCTCCTATGCTTGGCGTAACGCCTGACGAACTTATCATTTGCGGAAACTCAAGCCTTAACATCATGTATGACACTATCGCAAAGTTCATGCTTTTCGGCACAGGCGACGGTGAAAAGCCTTGGAAGGATACAAAAGTCAAGTGGCTCTGCCCTGTTCCGGGATATGACAGACATTTTCTTATAACAGAAAAAATGGGCTTTGAGCTTGTAAACATTCCAATGGACAAAAACGGTCCTGACATGGATATGGTAGAAAAGCTCGTTGCCGAGGACGATACTATCAAGGGTATATGGTGTGTTCCAATGTATGCTAACCCTACAGGCACAACATACTCTGACGAAGTAGTAAAGCGTCTTGCAGCCATGAAGACAAAGGCTAAGGATTTCAAGATATTCTGGGATAACGCATATTGTATCCACCACCTTTCTGATACGCCTGACACACTTCTCAACATTCTTGACGAGTGTGAAAAGGCAGGCAACCCTGACAGAGTTATATGCTCGCATCAACATCAAAGGTAACATTCCCTGGTGCAGGCGTTGCAATGATAGCTTCCTCTGAAAAGAACATCAAGTACCTCAAATCTATGATGACAGTTCAGACTATCGGCTATGACAAGATAAATCAGCTCCGCCATGTTAAGTTCTTCGGCACATACGAGAATCTTATGGAGCATATGAAGAAGCACAGAGCTATAATCAAGCCTAAGTTCAAGATAGTTCTTGACACTCTCGAAAAGGAGATAGCACCTCTGGGAATCGGAAGCTGGGAGAAGCCAAACGGCGGTTACTTTATAAGCTTCAACGCTCTTAACGGCTGTGCAAAGAGAATTTGTCAGCTTTGCAAAGAGGCAGGCGTAGTCCTCACAGGTGCAGGTGCAACATACCCTTACGGAAAGGATCCTGACGATTCAAACATCAGAATTGCTCCTACATTCCCGCCTGAGAACGAGCTTAAAATTGCAGCCGACGTGTTTGCTACAGCAGTTAAGCTTGCAAGTGCAGAAAAGCTTCTTGCAGAATAATTCAACTAAGTCAAGATAACAATACTCTCTATATAAAAAAAGCGATGACCTTGCAAAAGGCTCATCGCTTTTTTTGTTTGCCTATAAAGCACAAGCGGTATGGCAGCACCATTGCACCGGCACATATCTTCTTTGCTTTCATACTTGATAACCTCCGAATTAGCTTAATTTTATTAAGTAAATTAATTTGTCTTCAACGACAATATTAAGTATACAGCCTAAATAAAATTAAGTCAATATCTTTTTAGAAATTAATATCTTTTTAATCTCAACTTTGTAAACAAACATAAACTTTAAGACCTGAATTTTAGCAATATGCACAAAAAAGTGGCGACAGTCTTAACAAAGACTGTCGCCAAGATCAAACAACCGACACAACCAACGGGGTCATGTCGCAAACAATAGAAAATCATAGATTAGAAAGGTGCACTTAATAAGTACAGTTATATTATAACTTAAAATTACTCATTTGTCAATAGCAAAATAAAAAAAGATCAGCAACCGCCATGCTGATCCTTTTGTTATATTCGCTAATAAAACACCTATATTCTCTTTACAGAGTCCTTTATAACGAGGTCGCCCTCGATAGTTATTATCCTTGGCTTGCCGTCAGGTTCTTCCATTCTATCCATAAGTGTCATTACCGCAAGGTCTGCCATATAATCTGCATCAACGTTTATAGTCGTGATAGTCGGGTCTGAAACTTCAGAGATCAGATAGTTATCATATCCCACAATGGAAATATCCTCAGGCACGTTATATCCCATGCCACGGAGCTGTCTTATTGCACGGTAAGCCGCCTCGTCGCAGTTGCACACGAAAGCCGTTGGCATATCGTCCTCAGGGAAAGTCATAGTAATAAAATCACGCTTGTCACGGTCATCGATGCGCCACTTTTCGTTGACCTCATAGCCATGCTCTATCATAGCCTTTACATAGCCCATGTATCTGTCAAAAATACTCGTTGTGGCAAATTTATTTCCTATGTATCCTATCTTCTTGTGACCCATTTTTATAAGATATGAAGCAAGCTTGTAGCCTCCGCTGTAGCCATTTGTCACAACAGCGTCCAAGTCTAAGGACGGCACATAGTAATCAAGCAGTACAAGATCTTTCACATTGTCATTAAGAAGCTTTGCATAATTCTTTGAAAGCTGTCCCAGTGAAATAAGTGCTGAAACCTGCTTGTCCTCGATACAATGCGGGAGCATGAGCCTGTCCTCGTCCTCCTGATCGAGATTTTCCATTATGCAGTACATATTCTCTTTTTTGAGCCTTGTTACAAGAGCGTTATACAATGCCCAATAAAAAGAACCGTTAGGATTGATGAATTTTGATGGGATAAGCACACCGATAGTATTGCCTCTCCTGTTCTGAGTGCTTTTCACGCCCACATAACCCATTTCGTCAGCGACCTGCTTTATCTTCTCTCTGAGAGCGTCGCTGACTCCGCTTTTTCCTGCAAGGGCTTTTGACACAGTGACATTACTTGTGTCACAGGCTTTGGCTATATCTATAAGTGTAACTGCTTTCTTCAAAATTCTCACCGCTTTTTCTTCTTAATGAACTCTTTAAAATAAACTCTGATAACATTCTCATTCAATTATATCATTTTATGACATAAAGTCAATAGAATATCGCAAAATCTCACATTTAAACAAAAACGCAGATCAAAATCAGTTGATAATGCTCTCGACAGGGGCGTTATCCCTCTCTCTTTGCAGTCTTTTCCGCTCAATGAGTTTTCTTATTATAGTGCAGATGAGCAGAGCCGCTGATATGACAGCAACACCTATTATAGGATAAAATCTCCACATATATTCCTTATCCATATTCTGCAAAGACTGATCTACGGCCGAATTGCTCAGCTTGTCCTGTATCCTTTTTATAAGATATCCGCCCGCTTTAAGAAACGATATCATGCCCCCAAGGCTAAGTATAAAGGAAACGATATATTTTTTGAAAAATGCAAACAATATTCCTGCAAACATGACAACAACGCCTGCCGCCATTGCCCACAGCACCCACTTTGGCGGAACGGGCTCTATATACTTGCCCATGATGCCCACGATAGTTACACCGCCGTAGAAAAATCCCGAATACGCAAACGGCACTATCATAAGAAGCTTCAAAATAAGATAATAAACAGGCTCACCGTTCGGTTTTGTGCGTTTCGCCTTTTTCATCATCTTTTTCGCCGAGCGGCTCTGCCTTTCTCTGGCTTCCTCACGCTCTCTCTGTTCTTCAAGCTCCTCTTCTTTTCTGAGCCTGTCCTGCTTTTCTTTCTGTGCTTTAAGTCTGTCTTTTTTTGACATAATGTACCTCTTTTATGTATTAAAATATTATCGTATCATAGTGTTCTCATCAGATATTTTATTATATCATAGTATGCCACGAAATTCAACACATACAAATGAAATTTTCTTCCTTTGCACTGTTAAGAAGGCAGAATAAAATTGAAAAAGGCTTTCCAAGACAAATAATACTTATGCCGACGGCTGAATTAAATTTCTAGACAGGTCAACAATAAAAGCGAAAAGAAAAACAGAAAGGAACGTGAAAAAATGTCGTCATTTTTCAAAAAAACAGCCTGCGTCACAGGGATAATACTGCTGGGGCTGTTTGGTCTTATAGGATTTTATTCCACAACGCTCCCCGATTTCTACCTTGTTTCAAAGGGCAGCGAGCTTAGCGTGAACTCCTTTTTCACCATATCCTCAAAGCCCTGCGAAAGCAAGGTGACAGTGGCGGTGTCAGGCGGTTCGTCAGGAGCGTCACGATACACAAAAAATATGCTCATGCTTTTTGGGGCAGTGCCAGTCAAGGAGGTTGAATCAAAGACAATGGAAAGACCAATGCTTTATCCTTGCGGACAGCCATTCGGCATAAAGCTTCTCACAGAGGGCGTAATGGTAGTCGATCTGCAAAAGGTGGATTCTTCAAGCCCTGCCAAAGATTGCGGTATAAGAGAGGGCGATGTTATAGTATCTATCGACGGAGAAAAAGTCAAAAGCAACGCAGACGTTGCAAAGATAATAAGAAGCTCAAACGGTGAAGCCTGCTCAGTGCGCATAAAGCGTGGAAGCAACGACCTGACCTTCAAGCTCTGCCCACGCCTTGAGAGCGGAAGCTATAGAGCAGGAATGTGGGTGCGTGACTCCTCCGCAGGCATAGGCACTCTCACATTCTATGACCCTGAAAACGGAACTTTCGGAGGTCTTGGTCACCCCGTATGCGACGCAGACACAAAAGAACCCCTCCCCCTCTCCGCAGGCACAGTTGGCGAAATAAACCTCACAGGCTTCAACAAGTCACGCTCAGGCTGTCCGGGACAGCTCTTAGGCGAGTTTGCAAACTCCGCCTCCACAGGTGATATCCTGAAAAACTGCGAGAGCGGTGTGTTCGGCACACTGAATGCAAACCCTTGCCCAAATGCAAAAGAGTTTCCTCTCGGCTTCCGTCAGGAGATACACCCCGCAAAGCCAAAATACTCTCCTCTATTGACAATGATGGGCCAAAAGAGTACGAAATTTCTATCGAGCAGATAAATCTCTCAGATTCTGCCGAGCATGACCTTGTTATCAAAATAACTGACAAGACGCTTCTTGAAAAAACAGGGGGCATTTTGCAGGGCATGAGCGGCTCGCCTATCATTCAGGACGGAAGACTCGTGGGCGCAGTGACCCATGTTTTTATCGAGGACACCGCCAAAGGCTACGGTATCTTCGCTGACGAAATGTATTCAAAGACCTCAGAGCTTGCCGAAAGCACCATAGAAAACGCAGGTTAGCGACCTTTGCCGACCGCTGTCGATTTATGAAAAGGCTTTGCATAGAGAAAAATATCATCTACAGTCGAACAATGCTTAATTATTTTGTTTTGGCATATTCACGCACTGATATTTGTACACTTTGCATTAATAAGTCGATAATTTGTTGACGATTTTTCTAAAAAACTATTGCATTTAACAAATAAATGTGTTATCATTTATCTTGTGAAAGGGAGTTAAAACAAACGCTCTCAAACAAAAATGACAGATTATACGACGGAGGAAATGACAATGACAAACAAGATCAAAATTCTTATTGGCGACGATTCGGCACAGTACGGGGTAGCGTGCGCTTCCTCACTGAGAGCAATGGGCTTTTTCGTGATAACACGTCCCAAAGACGGACTTACTATCTATGACGCTATCAAAAACGAACAGCCGGACGTTGTTATCGCAGACGCAGTGATGCCGAGCCTTGACGCAATCGAGCTTATCAGAAAGATACAGAACTCGTCCTATCAAAAACCGCTTTTTATAATCACAAGCGCCTATGAGAACTCATTTATAGAAACACAGGTCATGAACGCAGGAGCATCATATTTCATGCTCAAACCATTTGACATAAAGATACTTGGCGAGAGGATAAAGTCCATGCTGGATATCGACACCGATATATCCTCCGACTCAAGCTATACGAAAAACAAACAGAGCATAAACCTTGAGATAATCGTCACAGACATAATCCATCAGATAGGCGTCCCTGCCCACATCAAGGGCTATCACTATCTCAGGGAAGCTATCATACAGTCCGTGAACGATAAGGAAATGCTTGAAAGCGTTACAAAGCTATTATATCCTGCGGTGGCAAAAAAATTCGCAACTACGCCCTCCAGAGTGGAAAGAGCCATACGCCATGCCATTGAGATAGCATGGGACAGAGGAGATATCGACACCCTCAACAGCTTCTTCGGCTACACAATAAACACAGGCAAGGGCAAGCCCACAAACAGCGAATTTATCGCACTTATCGCAGACAAAATAAGCCTTAAATTCAAGACCACCATGGCGGTCTAGGGGTCATAAGTCATATATGCAAAAAGAGCAGAACGCATTTTCACGTTCTGCTCTTTTGTTACTTGTTGATAAATGTAGGGGCGAACAGTGTTCGTCCGTCTTTGTTCGCCTGCTAAATTTGCAATAAGACAAACTTTTTCGCTTTGGGTGTGACGTTGCATTTCCGAACACAGGCGACCTCAGGTCGCCCCTACACACAAAATACGAAAAAGAGGGCGAAAATGATCCGCCCTCTGCATTGTCATATTATCACAGCTTTATCTCTTCGCTGTTCTTTTCATCCTTACTGTTGTCATGCTCTATCCTGTCACGGTGAGTTTCAAGAGGAGCCGAATCCTTTACGCCCTCTGTGGCTTCCGGTATAAAGCAGGTCTTTACCGTCATAAAGAATATTTTAAGATCAAGCATAAGCGACTGATGCTCTATGTACATAAGGTCAAGCTTCAGTTTGTCATAAGGCGTAGTGTTATACTTTCCCATTACCTGCGCATAGCCCGTAAGTCCAGCCTTGACTTTCAGCCTGTATTTGAACTCAGGCATTGTTTTTTCATACTTCTGCGCGATCTCAGGTCGCTCAGGTCTAGGTCCTACAAACGACATATCGCCCTTTAGTATGTTTATAAGCTGCGGCAGCTCGTCTATCCTTACTTTTCTTATAAACTTTCCTATAGGAGTGATACGGCTGTCATTTTTCTTTGCAAGGGTCGCACCGCTTTTCTTTTCAGCGTCAACTATCATGCTTCTGAACTTGTATACCTTGAACACCCTGCCCCCTGTTGTGAGCCTTTTCTGAGAATAAAGCACAGGACCGCCATCATAAGCCTTTATTGCAATAGCCGTCACTAGCATAAACGGCGAAGCAATAACAAGCGCTGCTGCTGACAACAAAATATCGAGCGTTCTCTTTACCGCACGCTGTTCCCAGCGCAAGCCGTCATTTCTCGCCAGCAAAAGCGGCGTATCGAAAAGGTGGAAATCCTCCGCACCCCTTACGATAATATCTGACAGCTTAGGGTTTATATAAGTCCTGATAGAATTTTCAAAAGTAAATTTCAAAAGCTTGTTTCTCAGGTCATTTGGAATATCTGAGATTATAACAGCCTCGTGTTTTAATATCTCACGCTCGATATCCTCAAGGCTCTCCTCACAGCTTATAGAAGCGCATATCCTGTATTTGTCATTTCTCACGCTCATTTTTGAAACAAGGTACTTAGCGTTCTTGTTTCCATAAACGATTATCATTCGCCGTGGAGGGTATACCGCCTGATATATCCAAGTGAAAACATAGCTCCACGCAAAGGCTATGGCCACCTGAATTACCGTCATAACAAGTATTGGCGCTATGTTGAGCCTGCCTCGTCCGATAAGAGAAACGAGTATAAATTCTATAAAATTCGCACCCAACAAGCCCAGCACCTGCGAGCCAAAAAGCCCCGTGAACTTATCATATCCAAGACGGAAGCCGTTAAAGGTCTTTGCCATGGATATATAGAGCACCGCATAGATAGCCACCATAAGAATGTTACCATTATGCCAGAACGGGTCACGCATCGCCTTGTTGTAAAAGTTGTTCCAAACGGTGTCGAAGCACTTCATAAAGGCACAGATTATAACAAGTGCGCTGAGATAGTTAAGTATCTTTTTGAACTGATCTCTGTTATTCAACAAAAAACCGCCTTTCTCTGCTGTTTTTGTTATCTGCTCAATGAGTAAAGTATAGCATACTTTTCGCCAATAATCAAGCATTACACACAATTTTCACCGACTGCCACCTTTTTTAGCCTGATTTTTCAAGATAATACCTGCATCTCCGCCCGATATAGTTTTAAACTATGACAGACCATAGAATAAAAATTATTGATTTACTAGGAATTTTGTGTTATAATATACTTTACAGAAAAATAAAAAAATATATTTTTATATAGATAACAGAAAAGAGGAAAATAAATGAAGACCTGCGAGCTTTTCAAGAAAAAGACAACATTATCATTTGAGGTATTCCCACCAAAGAGTTCAACACCTGTTGAGAGCATATACAGCACCATATCACAGCTCCAGCCACTTAACCCTGATTTTATCAGCGTAACATACGGAGCAGGCGGAAGCACGAACAATGCGACTATCGACATATGCTCGGCTATAAAAAATCACCACAAGATAGAGTCAGTGGCACATCTGCCATGCCTTTATCAGACAAAGGAGCGAGTATTAGAGCAGCTTGAAGAGATGAAGTCTGCGAATATTGAGAACATACTTGCTTTGAGAGGTGACAGAAACCCTGATTTTGAGCCGGCAGGTGATTTTCACTACGCTTCCGACCTTGTATCTTTCATAAAAGAGCACAGCGACATGAACGTAATAGGCGCATGCTATCCTGAATGTCATCCGGAGTGCGACAGCATAGTAGATGATATAAAGCACCTGAAGGATAAAGTAGATGCAGGCTGTTCACAGCTTATCACCCAGCTTTTCTTTGACAACAGCACATTTTACGATTTCAGAGAAAAAACAGCCATAGCAGGTATAAACGTGCCTATCGAAGCAGGAATAATGCCTGTGACCAACAAAAAGCAGATACTTAGAATGACAACTCTTTGTCATGCGACCCTGCCGAAGAAGTTTCTAAAGATAATGGACAAATACGAGAACGACCCAATAGCAATGAGAGATGCAGGCATAGCCTATGCGGTATCGCAGATAGTAGATCTCATCGCCAATGATGTAGACGGCATACACCTTTACACCATGAACAATCCATATATAGCAGAGAAGATATGTGAAGCGGTGAAGTCGCTTTTCTGATTTACACAAACGCAAGCAGGCGGAGAATTGATCTCCGCCTGCTTTTTTGTTTTCCGCACAGACCAACTGTAGGGGCGAACAGTGTTCGCCCGTTTCATTTTTTCACGATCCTACTGATTATTACATTGTATAAACACTGCACCCAAATGTAGGGGACGGCGCCCCGACGTACCCACATCGAAGCGTTAAGGTTTGATTTATCATAAAGCCGTGTAGGCAAACAAAAGCGGGTCAGAGCTTTACACTCCGACACCGCTTTATTATAGCTTATTATTCATATCTCAAAGCGTCGATAGGATTGAGCTTCGCCGCCTTTATGGACGGAATAAGTCCAAATACTATTCCAACTACCATTGAAAATACCACCGACACTACTATTGACGCCGAGGATATCGCCACAGGCACTTCCGCTACCTTCGCTATTACCTGTGAAAGCCCTATACCTGTCAGCACGCCGATTATTCCGCCTATGCTCGTAAGCACTGCCGCTTCTGTCAAAAACTGTGCAAGAATTCTCTTTTTCCTTGCTCCCAGTGCTTTTTTCAGTCCTATCTCTCTCGTTCTCTCTGTTACCGACACGAGCATAATGTTCATTACACCTATACCGCCTACCAGCAGTGAGATGCTAGCTATCCATATAAGCATCTTATTAGTGGATGAACTCAGATCCTGCAATGACTTCGCCTGCTCCAGCAGGCTATCGCTCTTGTATTCCACAGAAGCGCTGGTTTCCTCACTTCCGCCCTTTACAGCCGAAACGTTTTCGTTAAGGATATCCGCCGACTTTTTGCCCGCATTCGTCATCGAGTCCGTGTCCACAGCCTTTACGATACAGTTTTCTGGTTCGTCATAGCGGAAAACTATCCCCCAATCGTTTGTGGGGATAAAGATAAGTCCGCTTGATGTCTGATTGTATGTGTAGTAGTCCTCCACGGAGCTTATAACAGGCTCAAAGCTTGAATTTTTCACAGCCACGCCTATTACAGTGAACGGCTCGCCACTTATGTCTATTACCTTTCCCACAGGGCTTTCACCCTGAAAAAGACCCTCTGCAAGCGTCTTGTCTACCACCGCCACCTTGTCAAATTTGGTAAAGTTTCTCTCCGCAAAGCCCTTTCCCTCAACTATCTCGTATCCAACAGTGTCAAAATAATCCTTGTCTACTCCGTATATAGTTGACGAATCCATTTTGTTGTTAAGATAAAACAGATTGTCAGGATTGTTTCTTGTGCGGTAAAAAGTGCTTGACTCCACCTCTTTAAGCTCGTTGATACGTTTTTTAGTGTCCGATGTGAACATTGCCACATTAGACGGTGGTGCTTCATAAGAAAAGTCGCAAACAGTGTCGCCATTTGAAAGCTGGATCTTCACAGTGTTGTTTCCTGCGCCGATAAGATTGTTCTTTATCTGCTCATTTGTACCCTTGATAGTGGAAACTATAGCAATGATAGCCGCAATACCGATAATGATACCAAGCATAGTAAGAAACGAGCGTATCTTATGTGAAAGTATTCCCTTAAATGAAAGTCTGATATTTTCTATCATATTATCCGCCCCCTTTTAATACTCAGGATAAAGGACTTTGTCGGTCTCCTTTGTCCTTACGCCCTCTTTGACGTCCTTGCCGTATGGGAAGCATATCTTATCTTTCATAGAAAGTCCGCCCTTGACCTCGATATTAGTGCCATACATTATCTTGCCTGTTTTTATGTAGCTTTTCACAAGTCTGCCGTCCTTGTTGGCTTTCATTATATAGTAGTTTCCGTTTTCCTGCCTTACATAATGTATAGGCAGATAAACGCTGTCACTGGTCGTGGTGTCATTCACAAATGAAACGCCTACCCAGTCGCCCACGTTGAAATCCGTGCTGTCGCTGAGCTTAGCTTCTACAGTGTAGGTGGAGCTGTTAGGATTGTCACCCCAGTTGTTTGCCGAGTATGACGTAGGCTCGCTGCTTATCTTTGTTATCTCAGCGTCAATGCTCATTCCCGTGTTGTATGAGTTCACCATAACAGTGTTTCCCACAGCCGCTCTGTCAAGATTAAGCTCGCCCACACTAAAAGTAACGGAAACTCCGCCCTCGCCCTCGATTATAGCGAAAGCGTCATCATCTGAGCTGTCACCGCTGTAGTCCATGCTGCTGTCCATAATGTCCACATCGTCCTTGCCGTCAACATCGTCCGAATTATTGTCCTCTGCGGCAGCGTCGCCTACAGTGCCTATCTTTTTAACGACTCCGTCGATATTAGCCACTACCTTGCCGTCTGTCTTTTTCTTCAAAGCGTCATTGTAGTCAAGCTTTGCAGACTTAAGGTTAAGCTTTAAGCTCTTTATCTCGTCCTCTTTTTCTGATATCATTTTCTTTATCTCTGCACGGCTGTACATATAGTCCTCAGAGCCTGAATTTGTATCGTCCGTCTGTGACGGGTCAGCAGGAGTGACATCTATGCCGGCATCATTATCATCATAATCACCGTCATCAGGTATATCCGCATCACCGCCATTGTCGGTATCATCAGTATCATCGCTATCGTCAGCACTGTCATCACTGCTGTCTGAGCCTACAGGCACAACGATAGAGAACTTGCCGAACTGCTCCACAGAAGTGTCAAGAGAAAGCGTACCGCTTTCCTTGTCCTCAGTTATCCCCTGTGAAACTGTCCAGTCTGCAAGAGCCTTTTTGCCCATTGTTTCACGGTTGACTATCCACTTGTATATAAAGTTTGAGTTATCATCATAAACGCAAAGCTCCGCATACGCCCCCGTTGTCTTTATCCTTTCAAGAAACGCTCTGGATACCTTTGTGTTAATGTTGCAGTTTATAATATAAGGATCGTCCTTTGTGCCTGCATTTTTCGTCTGGAAAACAGCCTTTACAACGTCCACAGTTTCCACAGGCTCAGGAGTTGGCTCAGGATCTGGAGTTGGCTCTGGTTCCGGTTCCGGCTCTGGTTCCGGCTCAGGCTCCGGATCGTCAGGCTCTTGCGGTGCGTCCTCAGAAGGCTTTAAAAGCTTGTATTTAGCAAGCTCCTTTTCAGCCATTTTGATGTTCTGCTCGCAGACCTTTACCTGATTTTCTTTCTGTGAAAGCTCCAGCTCAACCACCGTCATGTCATATTCAAGTATAGTGTCGCCCTTTTTCACAGTGTCGCCCTTTTTCACAAACACCTTTTTAACAAGCTTCTCGTTGTCAAGAGTAACTCTCTGAGTATTGGCAGAAACTATCTGCCCGTCCATGTTTACCGAGTTGTCCCACTCGTACATATCCGCAGTTTCCGCCATAAGGTCAACAGGAACTACCGCCACAACAGTTTTCTTGTCCTGATTTTTCTTATATTTCATTGCTCCCGCATATCCGCCTCCGCCGAGGATAGCTATGCACAGGAGTGTTATTATTACCTTTTTCATTCCTGCTCACCTGCCTTTTCTCCATGAAGCTCGCCGTCACGGATATACATTATCCTCTTTGCACATCTTGCAATGTCAGGCTCGTGTGTTATCATAACGATAGTAACACCGTCATCATTAAGCTCCTTGAAAAGCTCCATTACCTGATCGCCCGACTTTGTGTCAAGAGCGCCTGTGGGTTCGTCTGCAAGAAGAAGCTTTGGATTGTTGACTATCGCCCTTGCAATAGCCACCCTCTGCTTCTGACCGCCTGAAAGCTGAGTAGGCTTGAACATCATTCTCTGTGCAAGACCCACCTTTTCAAGAGCCGCCTTTGCTCTCTGACGTCTTTCTCTTTTGCCTACCCCCGCATAAAGCAGCGGAAGCTCCACATTTTCAAGTGCTGATTGTCTTGGGAGCAGATTAAAGTTCTGAAATACAAAACCTATCTTCTTGTTTCTTATCTCCGAAAGCTTCCTATCCTTTGCCTGCATAATGTCACAGCCGTCAAAAACAAAGCTTCCCTTTGTCTGCTTGTCAAGACAGCCTATAATGTTCATGAGCGTAGACTTTCCCGAACCTGACGGACCCATTATCGCCACATATTCCCCCTCTGAAACATCAAGGGAAATATCCTTAAGCACAGGCACAGCTTCCTTGCCCTGCAAATAATCCTTGTAGATATTTTTCAGTTCAAATACCATTGCAAGCCCTCCTTATTCAGCGAAAGCTGCGTCAGCATCAGCAGCGTCGGCATTCTCACCGTCTGCATTTTCTGCATTTTCCTCTTCACCGTAAAGCTTGTTGAAGTATTCTTCTATCTCCTCGTCCGTCATGCTTGCAAGCATATCCTCGTCTATAGCCATGCCGTCCTCATCACTTCCGTCAAAAGCGATGTCCTCGTCACCGCCCTCGTTATCAGCGTCACTGTCCGTGTTGTCGTTCGGGTCAAGGTCATTAGGCGGAACAGACACATCAGCCTCATTTGTGGTAGCCGTCATGCCCTCCTCGATAGATTTGTCAGGGTATGCGATAAAGTCGCCCTTTTCAAGACCTGACTTTATCTCGCAGTCACCGTTATCCTCGTCCTTCTGACCTATCTCAACATATCTCTTTTCTATCTTTCCGTCCTCGTTCTTAGCCCAAACGTAGTTCTTCTTGCCGTCCTTGCAGATAAAGTCGGAATAGAGCCAAATTCCTGTTTTGTTTATAGAGGTGTCCTGACCGTTATCAATCTCGATAAGAACGTGCTGACCGAGCATAAGCCCGTCAAAGCTCTCAGGCTTAACATAGAAAGCGTAGTTTGAAGACTGGCTCATCTCATCGCTTGAACCGTAGCTGTACATATCTTCACCAGAATTTTTCTGCGGACTTGTGTCAACAGAAGTTATCTCGCCCTTCCAAGTGGAATCATCAAGCCTTGACTTTACGATAACAGAAGCTCCCTGCATGATATCTTTGCTGTTCTGCTCGTTGAATCTGCCCTTTATTCTGTAGTCGCCCTCTTCTGTTATCTGCATTATAACGTCGCCGCCGTCCTCCTGAAGCTTGTCCACCGTCTTGACGTTCTTTACAGTTCCGTCGATAGAAGCGGTGACATATGCGTTCTTTGTGGAAGCCTCCAGCTTTTTGATCTCAACGTTTTTAGCCTTTATATCATATTCGTTCTTGGCATTGTCGCTCTGCAAAGAAAGGATCTGGGTCGTGTATGACACAGCAGCGTCCTGATCGGCGTTTTTCTTTTCCTTTTCAAGCTCAGCTATCTGATTCTTGTTTGAAGCTATCTCGTTCTGAAGCCTCTCCACCTCGAGCTTAGCCTGCTCAAGCTGAAGATTTATAGCCTCAACGTCATATGTAAGAAGCTTGTCACCCTTTTTAACAGAGTCACCGTTCTTAACAAGTATCTCGTCCACCGTCTTTGAGCTGTCATACTTTACGTCCACAGACTCCTGTGCCTCAACAACGCCCAAGAACGAGCGATTAGAAAGCTTGAAGTCCGACGCAGTGTTAAGTGACGATACCTTCTGCACATATACCTTCTGTGAGCTTTTTGAGCCTCCCTTGCCGGTCTTTTTCCATACGAGAAAACCTCCCACACACACTGCGCAAACGATAACAAGCACTATTATAACAGTGCATATCCTTTTTTTCGTGGTCATTGCAATACCTCCGTTTGTGATTTTTCCAAAACAGCATAAAAAGATCCGCCTGACAGCAGCCGGACGGATAAAACAGCCCCACCTTCCCCATAAGGTATAGCATGAGCGTATTATTCTTTGTTATCTTGCTGTCCTGTTGTCTTTTGTTCTTATCTGTTTTTATGTATACATTATACCATAAAAAGAGTATAAGTCAATAAATAAAGCCGTTGTTTTAAGAAACTCATAAGAATTTCCCTCATCTATAAAGACGTGCAATAACCAATAAAGTTGCAAACAAAAAAAATTTCCGCACACTATTTGCCCCCCTACATACAAACAGCATATTTACATTGCTTGTAGGGGACGGCGCCCTCGACGTCCCGCTTGTTTGACATTCTTGGCGAAACAGTGTTCGTCTGTTTCTGCTGTTTATTACATCTACCACCAACAACAAAAAAAGGGCAGCCCAAGCCGCCCTAATATGTATTATTTTTTCTTAGCCATAAGCCCTATCATTATAAGCACTACCACCGCACCGCCACCGATACAGCCGAAAAGCACCCAATCGGTCTCAGTGTTCTGGGTGGAGTTTTTCTGCGCCTTGATGACCCCCTGCTCCGCCATAGCCTCCGCCGCAGAGCTTTCCGTCACAATGGAGCTGTCCTCCACCTGAGGGCTGTCCGCATACACCGCCCACGGTATTATCATCATAAGCGACATCACAGTCGCCCCAAGCCCCGACAAAAGCTTTCTCGTCCTCATATAAAAAGACCTCCTCCGATACGCCTTTTATCAACAGCAAAGCTTTATCACAGAGCTGCTTAAAGTTTTCCTCATTCAATTATACACATTTTCCAATAAAATTACAAGCAGAATTTTGTACAAATCATACATTAGTTTACACAACAATATACACAACACCTCACGAATTACAAATAAATCGCTGTAAATTTTGATTTATCAGTTTATTAATTGTGTATTGTCACAAAAATATATAGCAAAATTCATCAAAAATAGCATTGAAATTCTTGCCTATATGTGATATAATAACGAATAGCAACATACTGTTCATACTTTACTTGTAAGGAGGTCTTTATTTTGGAAGAACGTATGCAAATTATACAGGCAGCAGGCAACAGCAAGATACAGATAGGCGTTATACCGGGTCACTATGCAACTAACCACTCGCATATCAATTATTATGTAGATATAACATCTCTAAAACTGGTTATAAAATGGCAAAGGAAGCCGCAAAGGCATTGGCAGCCACCTATGTTTCAACACATATCGACACTATCATATGCCTTGAAGGCACAGAGATCATCGGTGCCTTTCTCGCTGAAAGCCTTGGCGAAAGCGGCATAAACAGCGGTGCAGACGTAAATGTAGTAACACCTGAGCTAAACGCTGTAAATCAGATGATATTCAGAGATAACACTCAGAAGAAGATATGGGGCAAGCAGGTGCTTCTGCTTATCGCTTCCGCATCTACAGGAAAGAGCATAAACAGAGCTATCGACTGCCTGAAATACTATAACGGCAACCTTGTAGGAATAGCTTCCATATTCTCCGCTATCAAAGAGAACAACGGCATCGCTATCCATGCCCTTTTCACAGAAAAGGATCTGCCTGATTACATGACATATACATCATCAGAATGCCCAATGTGCAAATCAGGACAGAAGGTCGACGCTTTGGTAAACAGCTTCGGCTATTCAAAGATATAGCTTGTAACTTCATTCTCCATAAAAACAACGTTAAAGGGACGGAATTTGACTTCCGCCCCTTTTTCTTTTGCCAAAATGCGTAGAGACGACCTGATGTCGTCCACTTTGCTTATCACGCTTTTATGCCAATAAATTATCCAAACAAATGTGAAAACTTCTTTTTAAGCTCAGCCTTGTCAAAACCAAGACCAAGCACTATATAAAGTATCGAGCTTGCAAGCACCTGTATGCAGTAAGCAGGAGTCTGACCGAAAGCCGAGATTATAGCACTCTTTGAGAAACCGCCTGCCATAAAAATTCCCTCATAAAGACTGTAGCATACCACGCATATAACAAGTGCAGGGATAATGCCGAGAAGATTTCTCACGCAGATTATTTTCTCTGTCTTTCTTGAAAAGCAAAGAGCAGTTATCGCCTTTATAACGATAGTTCCCGGAAGCCATACCACAAATCCCGAAAGTCCGTCTGCAAGGCCTGCTCCGATAGCGCCTGCCGCCATTGCATAAGGTGTAGGAAGCATTGAAGCCGCAAGATAAATAAGTCCGTCACCTGCGTGTGTGTAGCCTGCACCCGTAGGAATGTGCAGCCATGCCGTAAGAACATATATCATTGCCGCAAAAAGACCTGTCACGCATATAAGCTGAATATGCTTTGTTGAATTTTTTACCTGAGCTATTGTACTCATTATTATCACTCCAATTTAATTATTTTACCATTTGTCGAAAAATTACATCATGTAGGGGACGACGCCCTCGGCGTCCCGCTCCTCACAATAGTACGATTTTAAACGTAATTTCTATATCCCCATAAACGCACTAATGCCTTTCCCCATTTTTCAGAGAAAAGACATATAATGCAATATTTGTGGTCGCCCACCATTATTCTTTATTTTCCGCTTATCATATCAAGGAAATACTGATGAACTGTCCTGTCCTCAGTAAGTTCAGGGTGAAAAGCCGCCGCAAGCTGATTTTTGTATCTCACCGCAGTGATGAAACCCTCGTGTTGTGAAAGCACCTCGCACTCATCATCAAACACCTTTTCGATATAAGGAGCTCTTATAAATACCTGGGTTATTTCCCTGCCCGCAAAATCTTCCTTGCATGAAAAGCTTCCAAGCTGTCTGCCGTAAGCGTTTCTTTTTACCCTCACAGGCAGTGTGCAGAAATTCTTTCTGTCATCATTGGATACCTCTTCTGCAAGCAGTATAAGCCCTGCACAAGTGCCGAAACAGTATCCGCCATTTTTGATGTATTCGCTCACAGGCTCAAAAAGTCCAAGCTCTCTTAACAGCTTTCCCATAACAGTGCTTTCGCCACCTGGGATAATGATGCCGTCAAAGCCGTCATCAAAATCACGAAGCTGCCTTATCTCTTTTACCTCTGCTCCTAAAGCCGTCAGAACTTTTTCGTGTTCCGCAAATGCCCCTTGCAGAGCCAGAACTCCGATCTTCATATTACTTGCCTCTCTCTGCCATGAGCAGCTTGATCTCCTGTTCGTTGATACCTACCATAGCCTCGCCAAGATCTTCAGAAAGCTCAGCCAGCATCTTAGGATCATTGTAATTTGTCACAGCCTGAACGATAGCTCTTGCCCTCTTCTCAGGGTCGCCTGACTTGAAGATACCCGAGCCTACGAATACGCCCTCTGCCCCAAGCTGCATCATAAGAGCTGCGTCCGCAGGAGTTGCAACACCGCCTGCCGCAAAGTTTACAACAGGAAGTCTGCCGTTGTCAGCAACATACTTAACGAGCTGATAATCAACTCTCAGATCCTTTGCAGCCTGATAAAGCTCGTCCTTTGACATTGAAGTAAGTCTCTTGATCTCGCTCATCATCATTCTCATATGGCGAACAGCCTGTACAACGTCGCCCGTACCCGGCTCGCCCTTTGTTCTTATCATAGAAGCGCCCTCGCTGATACGTCTGAGAGCCTCGCCAAGATCCTTTGCGCCGCAAACGAAAGGCACCTTGAACTGGGTCTTGTCAATGTGATACTTGTCGTCAGCAGGTGAAAGCACTTCACTCTCGTCGATGTAGTCGATCTCGATAGCCTCAAGTATCTGCGCCTCAGCAAAATGGCCTATCCTGCACTTCGCCATAACAGGGATAGAAACGGCTTCCTGAATACCCTTTATCATCTTAGGGTCGCTCATTCTTGAAACGCCGCCTGCCGCTCTGATGTCCGCAGGGATACGCTCCAGCGCCATAACTGCGCAAGCGCCTGCCGCCTCTGCGATCTTAGCCTGCTCAGGTGTTGTAACGTCCATTATAACGCCGCCCTTGAGCATTTGTGCAAGATTTTTATTAAGTTCATACTGTTCGCTCATGATATTTTCCTCCGATAAATTAATTTCTATCCTTATTTTATACCTCCGGACTATGATTTGCAAATGCCTCAGTTTCGCACTTTTTCCACCGCAGATTGTATCTTTTGCACAATCCAAAAGTCCTATCCGAACATCACATTTGTGCATCAAAGCAATACCATATCCCACAATAATTTTACAAGAACATGACAAAATCAATTATGCACAAAACCAAGCTGTAATATAGGTTTTCTTTTGTGCTATAGGTAGAAGATAAAAAGGCGTAAAAAAAGAGCGGTCATAGGCAAGACCGCCCCATTCTGCAAACAGACAGCTTAAAATCGCACAAAAAGCGCATAAAAAACGGGCGAGCAAAGCCCGCCCCTACAAAATATCAAATAACGTAATCATCTATCCTTGCATTTTCCTGATTTACAAGGTCCTGCAAAGTAATGCCGTCAACAACATCATTTATAGCACCGTAAAGCTTTTTCCATACCATCAGCGTTGAACAGCTGTCCTGACGCGGGCAGGTATTTTCTTCCCCCTCCAGACAAGCCACAGGAGCAAGACTTCCCTCTGTGAGCCTAAGTATCATTCCTACAGTGTATTCCTCAGGCGACTTTGCCAGCTTGTATCCGCCACCTGCACCACGAACGCTCTTTACAAAGCCCGCTCTTGCAAGAATGGATATTATCTGTTCAAGATACTTGTCGCTGATGTCTTGTCTTTCAGCGATCACTTTGATAGGCACATATCCGCTCTGCTCATGTAAAGCAAGGTCAAGCATAAGCCTCAGTGCATATCTTCCCTTTGTGGATATTTTCATCAGCGTCAGATCCTTTCATAAATCCTATAGAAAATCTATGATTAATTATATATCATATTTGTAAAAATGTCAAGCAAAAACCACCGCAAAGGGCGTATTTACAAAAAACTTCTTTTTACCCTCTTTATTTTTCTCAAAAAGTAGTGTATAATACAATTAAGTATACAAGTTCACAGCAAAGAAAATAAAGGGAGGTCAAAAGCTATGAAAAACAAGCTTAAAGTAAATATTTATAACCGTACATACAATCTGCTTTCCGAAGAGTCGCAGGAGTATACCAATAAACTTGCGTTGGTGATAAATTCAAAGATAAAAGGCATGATGAAAGCTATCCCGAGCCTTTCCGTTCAGGACGCCGCAGTGCTGACAGCACTTGATTGCCTTGACGAGCTTAGCAAGGCAAATCAGAATATCGAGAATATCCGCACCCAGATAAAGGACTATGTTGACGACGCAGGCAGAGCAAGAAGTCAGGCTGACGAAGCTCAAAAAGAAATAAGAGAGCTTCAGGCAAAAGTCCATGACCTTGAAGAACAGCTCGAAGCACGCACAGTTGTAAAAAGAGAGCCTGAGGACGAAGTTATAAACGCAAACGAGCTTCTTTCGCAGGAGATAAAGAACGCTATTGAAAGACCTGTCCACCCTAATCAGCCTAACAACGGCAATTTTGTCGGCACAGTGAATTACAGACCCGAGGGAGGAAGCCATTAATGGCTCACAAAGCTGAGATACTTGCCCCATGCGGTTCTTTTGAAACTCTCGAAGCCGCCCTTAGAAGCGGCTGTGACGCAGTTTATCTCGGGGGAGAGAAATTTTCCGCCAGACAAAATGCCGCCAATTTCACAGATGAACAGCTAAAAGAAGCCGTAAGGCTCTGTCACCTGCGAGGTGTAAAGGTCTATCAGGCGATAAACACTGTTGTCTTTGACGAACAGCTCGAAGAGTGCAAAAAAGCCGTCAAATTTGCCGCAGAAATTGGCGTTGACGGACTTATCACCCAAGACCTGACCCTTGTGAAAATATGCCGTGAATGTTGCCCCGACCTTGAATATCACGCTTCCACCCAAATGACCATCCACAGCGAAAGCGGTGTGAAAATGGCTAAAAACCTCGGTTTTTCAAGAGCCGTCCTGTCAAGAGAGCTTCCCGAGCATACCATAAAAGACCTCACCGCCCTTGGCATCGAAACAGAGGTCTTTGTCCACGGCGCACTTTGTATGTCCGTGTCAGGTCAGTGCTATATGAGTGCGTTGATAGGTTCGAGAAGTGCCAACAGGGGTCTTTGCGCACAGGCGTGCAGACTTCCCGCGCAAGGAGATAAGATAACAAAGGGGCAGGAGCGTTACGCCCTCTCTCTGAAAGATATGTCCTATGTTGATAAGCTCCAAAGGCTCGAAAAGGACGGAGTTTCCTCTCTTAAAATAGAGGGCAGAATGAAGCGCCCCGAATATGTTGCGGCGGCAGTGAACTGCTGTAAAAATTCTCTCGAAAACAAGCCTTATGACCTGAAAGCCCTTGAAGCGGTCTTTTCCCGCGGGGGCTTTACAGACGGCTATTACAATGGCAGATTAGGCAGAGAAATGTTCGGCACAAGGCAGAAAGAGGACGTTTCCGCCACCGCCAAAATTCTTCCCGAACTTCATGAGCTTTACCGCAGATGTGAAAAGCGCACAAAAGCCTTTTTCACCATAAAGCTTCAGGAAAATTCTCAGGCGGAGCTTTCTCTCCGTGACAGCGAGGGAAACACCGTGACCGTTTACGGCGATATACCACAAAAAGCCTTGAAAAAGGCCTGCGACAGCGACTATGTAAAAAAACAGCTCTCCAAGCTTGGGGACACCATATACGAGTTCGGAGGACTTGAAGCCGCCATAGGCAAAGATCTTGCCTATCCTGCTTCCGCACTTAATGACCTAAGACGGCAGGCGGTAGAAAAGCTTGACCAGAAGCGTATAGACTTTTTCACCCATACTGCAGATTTTACCGACAAATCACTTGCCGATCTTCCTACCCTGCCAAAAGCCTATGAACACAAAAAGATCCGCATAATGCTCTCAAAACTTTCTCAGCTTGAGGGTGTTGACCTTGACAAAGCAGAGCTTGTGGGCGTGCCAATAGAGATAGCGTCAGAAGCGGTAAAGATCGTGTCAGATAAAAGCAAGCTTATGATAATAATGCCTCGCTTCACATTCGACGAGAAAGCCCTATGTGAAAAGCTTTCAGCCGCAAAAGAAGCAGGCATAACAAAAATGCTCGCCATGAATATCGGCCACTGCCTTATTGCAAATGATCTTGGCTTTGAGCTTCACGCAGGCTATTCATTCAATCTCTGCAACTCAGCCGCATTGGACGAGGTAAAAAAACTTGGTGCAAAAGACTGCACAGTGTCCTTTGAGCTTAAAGCGTCGCAGATAGAAAAGTTAAAGAAGCCCATTGAGATAGGCTTTGTGGCATACGGCAGACTTCCCCTTATGCTCACAGCAAACTGTCCTATAAGAAACGATATGGCTGTAAAAACTGCAAGGGCAAGCTTTTTGACCGCACAGGCAGAGAGTTTCCGGTGAGATGTCCAAAGGGCAGAGATTGCGCAGAGATACTAAATTCCGATATTTTGTACCTTGCAGACAAGCTGACGGATTTTGACAATGCCGACTATATGGAGCTTCACTTCTATGAGGAGAATGCCCACAGGATAAACGAAATAATAAAGGCTTACCTTGGCGAAAGCAGCGCAAAGCCCGAAAACGCCACCAATGGCCTATACTACAGAGGAGTTTTATAAAATGAGATTACTTATAAAAAAGCTTAAGGAAAATGCAGTTATCCCTGCAAGACAAACAGAATTTAGCGCAGGCTATGACCTTTGTGCCTGCACAGACGCACCTGTAACCATAAAAGCAGGTCAAACCGAGAAAATACACACAGGCATATCAGCCGAAGTTCAGGGTGAGAAAAACTGCGTTCTTCTTATCTATGCCAGAAGCTCACTCGCATCAAAGTTCGGCATTGCCCCTGCAAACTGCGTTGGCGTTGTTGATTGGGACTACAGAGGTGAGATAATCTGCGCTCTCCACAACAGTTCAGACAAGGACTACACCATAAACAGCGGCGACAGGATCGCACAGCTTGTGATAACCCCTGTTTTCACTCCCGAAGTAGAGGAAGTAACAGAGCTTTCCGATACAGAGCGTGGCGCAGGCGGCTTTGGCTCAACAGGCAAATAAGAATGGTGAAAACTGCATATGAAAATTTACAACGTTAAAATAAAGACCATGGACAGCGACAGACGTGTTATTGAAAACGGCTGGGTTGAGATAACAGACGGCATTATTTCCGCTGTAGAAAGTGGCTCTCCCGAAGCTGTCACAACCGAAGATATCGACGGCAACGGCAGAACAGTTTACCCTGGTTTTATCGACATTCACACACATCTTGGACTATCCACAAGCGGCGTAGGCATGGAGGGCGAGGATTTCAACGAGGAATCTGAACCATGCACAGCTCATATCCGCATTGTTGACGGCATAAACCCTATCGACTATTCCTTTGAGCTTGCAAGAAAAGCAGGTGTAACATGCTGTCTTGTATCCCCAGGCTCAGCAAACCCAGTCGCAGGCAGTATTGCGGCAGTAAAAACCTATGGCAAGCGAATAGATAAAATGCTTGTAGGCACAGTTGGAATGAAATTCTCAATGGGTGAAAACCCTAAACTCACCTATTCTGACAAAGAGGACGCCCCCTACACCCGAATGGCAGTGGCAGGAATAATAAGAGAAGCGCTTATAAAGGCGCAGAAATATGGTGAAGCGGTCGAGCGTGCAATGGGAAGCGAGGAGGATATGCCTGAGTTTGACATGAAGTCGGAGGCTCTGCTCCCTGTTCTCAGAGGCGAAGTCAAGGCGCATTTTCACTGTCACAGGGCGGACGATATTTTCACCGCCATAAGGATAGCGAAAGAATTTGAGCTTGACTATGTGCTTATACACTGCACTGACGGTCATATCATAGCTGACGAGCTTGCAGAGGAAGAAGCAAGCTGTGTGATAGGTCCTGTAATATGCGACAGATGCAAGCCTGAAATGGCAAATCTTACCCCAGCCAATGCCGGCATACTTTCTTCTCACGGCATAAAGATAGCAATCTGCACCGACCACTCAGAGGTGCCGATAGAATATCTGCCCTTGTCAGCGGCTATTGCAGTAAAAAACGGACTTGACTATGAAAAGGGCATTGAAGCTATCACCTGCACAGCGGCAGAGATAGCAGGCATATCCGACCGGGTAGGCTCTGTAAAGACAGGGCTTGACGCAGACCTCACCCTATTCAGCGGCGACCCACTTGATGTAATGGTATCACCTGACATGGTGATATGCGGTGGAAAAATAATTTGATATGATACTAATGCGGAACGGTTTTCGTTTCGCATTTTTTATTTGTACTTGTGTTATCCGCACTTTGTTATGCACTTTACAAACCATGTAGGGGCTGGCGCCCTCGACAGCCCGCACCTGTTTGCCTGTCCATTCTTGCGGTAGCCATACAAAGTTCGGCACGTTGTTTCAAAATGCCATACGACACATATACACAATATTGCGAAACATAACCACTAAAAATTATTGCACAAACCCCGATAACCCCACAAATGGCGGTAGGGGCGAACAGCGTTCGCCCGCCTTTATTCGCCTACATGGTTTGTACAAATTCACCCCCCGCAACTCCTCGAAACGGGACGTCGTATTTCTGCAAAGCAGAAATTGCGCTGCTCCCCTACAGGTATTCGGGCAAGTTTCTGCCGCCGCAAAATCGCTTTGCTCTTTGCGGATATACGTTCTGCTTTGGGATAGAATAGCGGTGCAGATTGTGTTACTCCGATATTTCTTTTGTCTGATATCTTATTTCTATATGCTTTTAATACTACAATCTGCACCTAGTCGGCTATCGCCGAATGAGGCTCTGCCTCATACTCCGCTAGGGGCTTTGCCCCTAGACCCCACAAGCCCTCCAGCGCCGAGCTTGAGCGTGCGCTTTATCTCTCGCTTCGCTCGGTGCTTGGGGGCAGCTTTGCTCATTCCTCATTCCTCATTCCTAACTCCTCACTTGATCGTTTCTTTTACTTAAAATGCACAAAAATGCTTGAAAAATATCAAAAAATTTGCTATAATATTATTGATTATATCCGTATGCTTCAACAGCACCGAAAGGGAGTGACTTTTTTGCCGAAATTTGAAAGCGGTATGGAAAATATGGCGGATATGTTCGTCTTTGAAACAGGCGACCTTCTGGAAAAGTTGGACGAGATCCTTATGCGCACCGAGCAGGAAGACTCTATCTCCTCCGACGATATCAACGAGATATTCCGTACCATGCACACTATTAAAGGCTCTGCCGCCATGATGAGTATGCACAATATGTCTACCCTTGCCCACTCAGTTGAGGACCTCTTCTACATTATCCGTGAAGACCCTGCTGTGAAATATGACAAGCCTGCTCTCTATGAGCTTCTTTTCTCGGCTTCTGATAATCTTAAATCTGAGCTTGACAGCATTTATGACGACGCACCGCTCACCGATTTTTCAGAGCTTGAAAATAAGATACACGCCTTTGCTGCCACCATGAAAGGTCAGCCTGCCACAGACAGTTCCGATACTTCCTCAGCCGATACCGACACCTATGAGGGGCTTTTCCCTGATGATGAAAAAGAGGGCGTCCTCACCTATAAGGTCACATATTCCGAAAGCTGTGCAATGCCTGATATGCGTGCATTGGTGCTTTTGCGTGCCTTAGGTAAAATGTGCGAGGTAATAAAAACTTTCCCTGAGGATCTTGACGCCGACAATGCAGGGGACGAGATATCAAAAAAGGGACTTTACATAAAGCTTATCACCGATGACCCGAATGGCGTTCTTGACCTTATGAAAAACGCCGTGAACGTTGACAAAGCCGAGCAGGCGAAAAAGCCTGAGCAACCTGCTAACGCAGCCAAAAAACCTCAGCCTGCCCAAAAGTCTGCTCCGGAAAAGTCAGCCCCAAAGCCTGCTCAGCCTGCAAATGCAGTCCCCAAAAAGCATGCCGAAAAGCATGAGCAGTCCATGATATCCGTCAAGCTCGATAAGCTCAACAGACTTCTTGACCTTGTTGCTGAGATCGTTATAACCGAAGGTTCTGTTATCTCCTCTCCCGACCTGAAAAAAGCCGAGATAAACCTTGACCGCTTCAATAAATCCTCCCGTGAGCTGAAAAAGCTTACCGATGAGCTTCAGGACGTTGTAATGTCCATACGAATGGTGCCTGTTTCCACAGCATTTCAGAAGATGAACCGTGTTGTCAGGGATATGAACCAAAAGCTCAAAAAGAACGTTACTCTTGTGTTTGAGGGTCAGGAAACGGAAGTGGATAAATCTATCGTAGATATCCTCAATGACCCCCTTATGCACATTGTGAGAAACGCAGTTGACCACGGCATAGAAGACCCCGAAGTCCGTGCAAAAGCAGGCAAGACTGAGCCTGCCACAGTTACTCTGAGCGCAGGCTATGACTCCAACGAAGTGGTTATCTCCTGCCGTGACAACGGTGCAGGAATGGATACCGCAAAGCTTATGGCGAAAGCTAAGAAAAACGGTATGCTCACAAAGCCTGAGAATGAATATACCGACAAAGAGATATTCAATTTCGTTGTGGCGGCAGGCTTTTCCACCAATGATAAAATAACCGAATATTCAGGCAGAGGCGTGGGAATGGACGTTGTAAAGAAAAACCTTGAGAAAGTCGGCGGAAAGCTCTATGTTGACTCCAAGTTCGGCGAAGGCTCTGTCTTTACTATAAGGATACCACTTTCTCTGTCTATCCTTGACGTTTTAAGCGTTGACGTAGGTGGCGAGAATTTCTCTCTGCCTGTTTCCGCAGTTTCCGAAGCTTTCTCCTGCAAAGCCGAAAGCTTTATCACCGACCCCGAGGGCAACGAGTTTATAATGCTCCGTGAAAAATGTCTGCCTCTTATCAGAATGAGCGACCATTTTGATATACCAAATGCCGAAAAGGACGTAACAAAGGGCATAATGCTCTGTTGTAAAGACGGTGGCAAGGAAGCCGTCCTCATGGCAGACAGAATAACAGTTGACCAGCAGGTGGTAGTAAAACCGTTCTCACCTCTCCTTGATGCCTATCCCCTCAAGGAATCAGGCATGGCAGGCTGTTCGGTCCTCGGTGACGGCAGCATAACCATAATACTTGATATGAAAGAATTTCTTGGCAATTATGACTTCCGAAAGGGTGAATAAAGATGTCAGAACAGGATATAAACGAATTTTGTCAGAAGGGCGGAAAAATACTCTCCTTTGTTTCTGATGAAAAATATTACGCCTTTGAGGTAAAAGATGTCACCGATATAATAGGGCTTCTCCCCGTCACAAGGCTCCCGAAAACACCAAAGTTCATAAAAGGCGTTATAAATCTCCGAGGAAAAGCCGTTCCCGTGATAGATCTCCGCCTGCGCCTTGGACTGCCCGAAGGGGAGTATGACAACAGAAGCAGTACCATAGTGATAGAAGTCGGCTCAAATCAGGCTGGCATAATATGCGATAAGGTCTTGGACGTTGAGGATATCCTCCCCCAGCAGACCGCCGTGTCGCCCGTAAAAAACAGCCTTGTAAAATGCTTTATAAACGCAAACAACAAAAACATATCCCTGCTTGACCCTGATATTCTGGTCAGAACAAACAGGTAAAACATAATAACAAGGAGGAAGAGGAATGCTGTCACGTCTTGAGATCTCTCAGTCAGACTTTGACGAGCTTACTGCATTCATAAAAGAAAAATACGGTCTTGACCTTGCAAGGAAAAAGTCTATCGTTGAAAGCAGGCTGAGCAACTATGTATTGGACTGCGGCTTCAACAGCTTTTCAGAATATCTCAGCGCCGTCTACAGCGATGAAACAGGCAGAGAAACTGCCAACCTTATAAACCGCCTTACTACCAACCATACATATTTCATGCGTGAAACGGACCATTTCCAACACTTCATGGCGAAATTTCTCCCCTATGCCGAAAAAAATGTCCTCGATCATGATATGCGTATATGGAGTGCAGGCTGCTCATTCGGCAACGAGCCATATAATCTTGCCATGTGTATGGACGATTATTTCGGCTTTGATCGCCGTTTCTGGGACTTGAAAATACTTGCCACGGATATCTCCCTTAATGCACTGCGTTCTGCCAAAAACGGCATTTATACCGGTATGTCCATAAAGAATATCCCCGAAGATTGGCGTAAAAAGTATTTTCATCCATATTCAAACACAAAGGATCTCTGGCAGGTCAGCGATACAATAAGGCAGAATGTTGAGTTTCGCTACCACAATCTTATGGATGATTTCACTTTCAAAAAGAAATTCGACCTTATCGTCTGCCGTAACGTCATGATATATTTTGACGACGATACAAAAGCCGAGATATGCAGAAAATTCTATGACGCAATGGAGGAGGGCGGCTATTTCTATATCGGTCACGCAGAATCCGTGCCGAAGGATATGCCTTTTGTAAAAGTTGCCCCCGCAATATACCGCAAGCTGGGAGGGGATAAAAAATGACTCCTCTCTTTCTTGTGATAACCGAAAACAAAGCCTTTGCACAGCTTTGCAGAAAGGCCCTTACAAACGCAGGCTTCCAAAGCTCAAAACTCGCCTCAACGTGCCTTTGCAACGGCAGAAAAAGCGTCACTGCCCTTTCTCCGGACTATGTTCTTCTCGACGGCGATTGCCAGGACAATATGGACGATTACATCATAAGCCTTGCCCCACGATATTCTGTGCCTATAATCTATCTTACCATTCAGCACAACAATAAATATCCCATGATGCAGGCAGGTGCCATAGACGTCGTATATAAACCTGACGGCACTCCGTCTGATAACGAGCGTTTTCAGAAACGCTTTACCGAAAGCATACAGCGCCTTGAAAAAGCAAGAGCTAATTCTGTTGTGCATATACCTGCCATAAATACCTCCAGAATAATAGCCATAGGCGGTTCAACAGGCTCAACGGAAGCCCTGAAAGCTATACTCAAAGACCTCCGCCACGACCTGCCCCCTGTAGTGGCAGTCCTGCATATGCCTGCAGGCTATACAAGGATATATGCCGAACAGCTATGCACTGAAACCGGTCACAACGTTGTGGAAGCCAAAAGCGGTCTGTATCTCAGCCAAGCATGGTGGTAATAGCGCAGGGCGGTCAGCACCTTAGATTGTTCAGGGATAAAAAAGGCTATTTTGTCACCTCTGAAGCAGGTGTAAAGGTTTCAGGTCACTGTCCGTCAGTTGACGTGCTTTTTGACTCTGTGGCATACAGCGCAAAGCGTAACGCTATAGGCGTTATCCTCACAGGCATGGGCTGTGACGGTGCAAAGGGTATGCTCAACATGAAGAAAATGGGAGCATATAATATCGGACAGGACGCAGAAAGCTCCATAGTCTATGGTATGCCCAAAGCCGCATATGAAAACGGCTCAGTGTCAAAGCAGTGTCCCCTTGACAAGATAGCACAGGAGATACATTATCGCATCGACAGCGGCTTATGATAAAATATAACAAGGAGGGATAGCTGTGGAAAACAGCAGATATCTCATTTTCACCTCAGCAGGGCGAAGCTTTTCACTGCCCTTTGAGGATATAAAAATAATCATAGCGGCGCAGACCCCAACTCCCGTGCCTGATTTTCCCGATTATGTGCCGGGAACAGTGGTGAACGAGGGCGAGGTAGTGCCTGTCATAGACCTGCGCAGACGTTTCCACTATGAACCAAAAGAGATCTCCGACAGAGATTGCATAATAATCACAATGGGCGAAGAAGTTTCCGTAGGGCTTTTGTGCGACAGCGTAACAGGCTTCACGGATATTCCCGAGGATAAGCTGTGCAAAGCCCCAAACGTGAACGAAGAAGCCTGCGCAGATTTTCTAAAAGGAGAATTTCTTCTGGAGGGCAAGCCATGCTATGTCCTTGACAGCGAAAAAGTAATAAAGCTCAGCGACCGTGAAAAGGTAGCAAATACAGAGCGAAAGGATAAATAAAAATGAGAGAGATAAACGTTTCAGAAGTAGAAGAACTTGTAAGAGATCTGTGCATAAAAGCCAATCTGTATCTTCCTGAGGATATGGAAAGCTGTATAGAGTGCAACGCCAGGAAAGAGCAGTCCCCGGTGGGAAAGAACGTCTTTGCTGATATCCTTGACAATATGAGAGTAGCAAGAGAAGAAACTATCCCTATCTGTCAGGACACAGGCATGGCAGTTATCTTCATGACCGTAGGACAGGACGTGCATTTTGTAGGCGGTTCGCTGAATGAAGCCATAAATAAAGGCGTAGCAAGAGGCTATACAGAGGGCAGACTGCGCTGTTCCATAGTATCCGACCCATTGGAAAGAGTAAACACAGGGGATAATACACCGCCTGTTGTGCATCTTAAAATAGCAGAGGGCGAAAAGGTAGAAATAATGGTGGCACCAAAGGGCTTTGGCAGCGAAAATATGTCACAGCTCAAAATGATGACCCCGTCAGTGACCGAGGACGAGATAGTGGATTGGGTAGTGTCAGTGTGTGCAAAAGCAGGCTCTAACCCATGTCCGCCAATAGTCATAGGCGTAGGCATAGGCGGCGACTTTGAGAAGTGCGCATACCTTGCAAAGAAAGCACTGTGCAGAAGCGTATCAAAGAGAAATCCAAAGGAACGTTATGCAAAGCTTGAAGCGAAAATGCTGGAGAAAATAAACCTCCTTGGCATAGGACCACAAGGCTTTGGCGGCACACAGACCTGCCTTGCAGTAAATATAGAAGAAGCACCGACCCATATCGCAGGCCTGCCGGTGTCAGTGAACGTAGGCTGTCATGTGACAAGACACGCAAGCGGAGAGATATAAGGGCATAATGTGGGGCGAACAGTGTTCACCCGCCTTTGTTCGTTTGAATGACTTCACGAAAAAACAAAACTCACTACTTCGATAACGGGACTTCCGCCGCAAAATCGCTTCGCTCTTTGCGGATTTACATTTGCTAAGGGATAGGGAAAACGGTGCAGATTTTTGCTCCGATATCACCTTTGTTTGATATCGGACTTTCATGTGCTTTTTTTCTCATTAAATCTGCACCTAGTCGGCTTACGCCGAATGAGGCTCTGCCTCAAACTCCGCAAGGGACTCTGTCCCTTGACCCTGCAAGCCCTCTAACGCCGGGCTTGTGCCTGCGTTTTACCTCTCGCTTCGCTCGGTGCTAACTTTTACTTTGTGCTTGTGCACAACTCTGGTCAGCTTTGCCAATTCCTCACTCCTCACTCCTCATTCCTCATTCCTCATTCCTCATTTCTACCTCTTTTCTCCACAACACCAATACCCCGATAACATTCGGCACTGCCATAAGTCCATTGAAGATATCCGACACTCCCCACACAAGCTCCATGCTCCACATCGTTCCAATGCACCCACAAGCTATAGCCATGATTCTATATATCATATCACTTCGAGGAAAAAGATATCTCCAAGCCCTCTCCCCTATGAAAAACCACCCTGCCACTGTCGCTAATGCAAAAAGTATCAGCGAACCTGACATGAAATACTTCCCCGCTCCACCAAGAGCAGCATTGTAAGCCCTCACTGCCATATCCTCCCCCGTGAGGTCAGTGCCGCTTATTATTATCACCACAGCCGTCAAAGTGCATATGACAAAGGTATCTATAAAAACCTCAGCCATTGCCCATGTTCCCTGCAATTCAGGCGACTTTATCCTGCACGAGCTGTGTACTGCCACCGTCGAGCCTAAGCCTGCTTCGTTTGAAAACGCTCCACGCTTTAACCCCTCCACCATGGAAAATATTATCGTCCCTGCCGCCGAGCCTGTTATGCAGGCTGTGGGGCAAAAGGCGTTTTTTACTATCATTGCTATCGCTCCTGCGGCTTTTAATGGGTGAAATATTATCACTCCCAAACTGCCGCCTATGAAAAGCACAGCCATTATGGGCACAAGCTTTTCGCAAAGACAAGCTGCTGAGTTTTTTCCCACAGCTACTAAAAATACGAAAATAAGCACCACAAGTGCAAATATATATGAGGGTATCCCAAAACCCTCTCGGGCAGCCGCAGCCGCCGAACCCGTCTGCACCATGTTGCCCATTCCAAGGGACGCACCCACCGTAAAAACTGCAAACAAAACAGCCGTGAGCTTCGTTCTGCCTATTTTTTCGAGATAAGACGCCGCACCGCAAAGCTTTCCGTCAGAGCATCTCACTCCCAGATAGTTTTCGCAGTAGGCAAGCCCCATTCCAAAAAATGCAGATACCCACATCCAGAATACCGAGCCTGTGCCCCCTATCCTGATACATTCCCCCACGCCCACCACCGAGCCTGTTCCTACAGTCGCCGCAAGCGCCGTGGAAAATGTCTGAAACTGCGAGAGAGAATCGCTTTCGGAGTTTTCTTTTTTAAACAGCGTAAAAACCGTTTTCTTCATTATTTTTAAAATGTGTATCTGTGGGAATCCAAGCTTTATGCTCAGATATATTCCGCCCCCAAGCAAAAGTATCAAAAGCGGAACGCCCCACAAAAACGAATTTATCTTGTTTATTATAGCCGTAAGTTCCATAGCTTTCCCCCGAAAACACTTTTTTCGTGCAAATAATTGCCTTATAAATGATATGATATAAAAGGGAGATTAATTCTTGAAAACTGAGATAACCATACATACAAATACGCAAAAAAACAAACAGCGAGGTGAACGTCCTCAAATGCACAGATATAAGCCCTCAAAAATACCGCTTTTTATCTTCTGGGCTATCCTTGCGGTAATATTGTTTCTTATCCGCTATGCGGTCAATCTCATAGAAAAACTTATCCCATTTTCCGTGAATTATATCCTTATGCCAATGTGGATAATCGCCGCACTTTTTTGCCTGCTGGTGCTTCCCTTTTATTTCATCAGATCTTATTTCACCGTCAGCTCAAAAGAAGTCACCGCCTTTACAGGGCTTTTCTTTACCATGCGGCATTTTATGCCCACCTCGGCAATAAAATCCGTCACAACTATCATAACTCCACTAGGCAGTATAACAGGACTTAACTTCGTTGTCTTAAACGCCTTGGGCGCAAGACTTCTTATACCTTTTATGAGCCGCCGTGATGCCATGGAAATATCCGCCATAGTAAACAGCTCCATACGAAACAGAGAACGCAAAGAAGACTAGATACCATAGACAGGAAAGGTTTAAATGAGCCGCAGAGAAACTATCAAAGAAAAAAGCAGCTGGCTGAAGAATTTCTTCGCCCACCGCCAGCACCCTATAATGATATTATCTTATACAACTAAATATATGTGGCTTCTTGCTATCCCTCTTGCCAAGTATCTCATAGCCGCAAAATTCAACTTTCAAAGCTGGTTTCAGGCACATTGGGTTGATATCCTCACTATCACATTTATCTTCGGCTACGCTTTCCTGCGCTGGATATTCGTCTACTATGAGCTTGAAGAAGATTGCATCATAGCCCACACAGGCTATTTCGGCATAACACGGACAAAGGTCTATTTTGCGAGATAAGCTCATTGTCACTGTCACAAGGATATATTTCCAGACTTATACATTCCTGTGCCGTATACATAGACACCGATGCAAAATCACTGCAAAATGCAGATATAATGCTCACCCTTACAAAAAAACGAGCCTTTGAGCTTTATCATTTTGCCACTGCCAAATGCAAAAACAAACCTAAATATGTCTACAACTCAAAGAAAAGCCTGCTCGTTATATTCTCTCTTATCTTTTCATCAACTCTGTCAGGCATGATAATCGTGCTGTCGGTACTTTACGAAGCATATAGGATAGTAGGACGAGAGGCGGAGGAACAAATACTCCGCAGAGTGAATACGGAGATAGCAAAAGTTCCGGTGCTTGCAGAAGTGCCTGAATATATCCTTATCGCAGGCGGTGTGCTGGCAGGAGGCTGGCTCATATCATTTCTGTCGAACCTAATGCGCCACTGGAATTTTTCCTGCACACGCTGTGCCGACCTTTTCATAATCAGAAGCGGGATAGGCACAAGACGCAGACACGTCCTCTATAGAGATAGAGTAAACTATATCGACCTAAGACAATCATTGCTTATGAAGATATGCAAAATAACCTCTGTGTCTGCCCACTGTACAGGATACGGAAAAAGACGGCTTGAAATATCAGCACTTATACCGATAACGACAAACGGACAGGTTGACCGCTCCCTGAAGATGCTCATGCCAAAAATACCGCCGGTGAAAAGCGACATCTCCACAGGAAAAGCCGACCTTGGCAGATTTATAACGATACCGCTCATATGCACGTTTATACCCATCGTATCAGGAAGAGGAGCGCTTTACTTTTTTCCTAACTGGAAAAGAGAAATAACCATACTTGTTATACTAACTACCATACCATTGCTGTGGCTCGTCATGGTCAAGGCGGCGGCAGCGTTCACAACATCAATAGGCTTTGAAAACGGGTATTGTACATTGTCATATTGTAAATGGTATAGCTTTCATAAATCAATAGCCGCACTTGACAGAGTGTCAATGGTAACGGTCATGCAAAATCCGTTTCAGAAGATAAGCCATACTTGTGCCGTGAGAGTTTATACCAATTCGGAGAGTACAGACTATCATACTGTAAAGGGACTTAATTATGATAAGGTTATAAAATTGTTGAACAGGAATGGGTATGCGGTGTGAAAAATGAGGAATGAGAAGTGAGGAATGAGGAATTAGCATAGCAGACCAAAGTTACCCCTCAGCACCGAGCGAAGCGAGCAAAAGGTCCAGGGACACGTCCCTGGTCAGGGTCAAGGGGTGAAACCCCTTGTGGGTACAGGGCAAAGCCCTGTCGGAGTATGAGGCAGAGCCTCATTCGGCGCAAGCCGACCAAGCGGTGCAGAGTAAAGCAAAAAAGCATATAGAATTAGTGCTTTATTATAAATGTATATCGAAGAAACAAAATCTGCACCGCTTTTCTATCCTCCTGCACAAAGTAAAATCCGCAAAGAGCGAAGCGATTTTGCGGCGGTAGAACTTGCGACCATAATGTAGGGTTTGACAGACGACCGACACGGGCGACCAGAGGTCGCCGCTACACAGTTTGATAAACAAATATCATCAGGGACGACCACCTCGTCCCCGATTTTTTTATTCAAAAAAAATTTTTCACTGCAACATTTCAGTGAAAAATATACACTTATATTATGACGGACGACAGGGGGGATCAGATTGGACAAAAAGGGAAGAAAAAAGCTCGCAGAACTTGCGGTGAACGGCGATACGGACGCCTTTTCTAAGCTCTATGGAGAGATATATAAGGAGCTTTATTATTACGCCCTCGCTAACCTGCAAAATGCCGAGGACGCCGCCGATGCAGTGCAGGACGCTGTGCTGGACGGCTATATGAGCATCTCCTCGCTGCGGAAAAGCGAAGCTTTCGATAGCTGGATGTTCAAAATTCTGGTCGCCAAGATCAAACAAAAACAAAAGGAATACGCCCAAAGACGCTCTAACCTCGATTATATTAATGAAAGCGACGCAATAATCAAGGACGAAAACGGATTCGAGCGGTGCGAGATCTTAGAAGAGTTTGCTGATCTCAGTGAAGCGGAAAGACTCTGTATATCACTTCACTGTATAGCAGGCTACAAAGGCAGGGAGATAATGGAGATAACAGGTATTAAAGATACGACAGTCCGTTCCCATATATCCAGAGGTAAAGCAAAAATACGCAGTAAGCTGTTTGGAAAGGAGGTGACATGATGAGAAATTTAAGAAAACGCAGAAAGCTTATCAGACAAATGGAACAGGCAAACAAAATTCCTGATAAGCTCATGCCCCAGGAAATAAAAGATATGCTGGACGTGGCAGGATTCAGACCCGTTATCGAAAATACTCCAAATAGTGCAGAGATAAAAATAAACAGCGGCAGAAGCAACGCCCTGAGATGTCTGGCTGTGGTGGCGGCTTTCGTCCTTGTGGTAGGCGGATTTGCTGTGCTTAGGTTCAGCAATACCCAGTTCGTCAAAAAATACCCCAACACCGCTTCTTCACAGTCCGCTGACGCCTCAGGTCTTGACGGCCTCCGTGGAACGACCTATAAGGGTCTTTACAACTATATAAATAGCAACAGCAAAAACATAGAGGACTTTATAGTTGACAATAGCTATATATTCAAAAATATCGACGCTTTGTCTGTTGATGACGATGACTATGTGGCTTTGTATAAGCAGGCACTTAGAGATCACCAGCTCACCCCTAACCCCGCTGATATACAGCTCACTCGCTCAGGCGTGGATATCACCCCCACAACCAGCATAGATGAGCTGGAAACAAACATAACCTACGGAAATGCCCATTTCATTACTGACAATGGCGGTATCGACGTTTATATTACCCAAAACGGAAATATCACAAAGTCAGAACAGGATATCTTTGCGGAAACCTTCCTTAAAAAAGGTCTTGTCGACATTGCCGAATACGAACAGTACGGCTGTAAGTTCGCTCCAAGCGTTGTTGCAATGTATTTGGATAATAACGAGCTTTACGCTTTCTTCGACTTTATCTTACCCGTGAAGGCAGGAAAGAAAAACCTCGATATCGAATACTGCGGAATGTGCGTGTTTGACGTGAGCGACCCTGAGAATATCAAGCTCATAAGCGAGTTTGAACAACCCGGCGTGCTGGAGGGCATAAGAAAAGTTGACGGAAAGTTTTTCATCGTGTCACGCTACACCCGAGCAGCTTCACTGCTATTAGATGACCAAAAGCCCGAGGATATCGCACCCGTGCGATACATCAATGGTGAAAAACAGCTTTTTGAAGAAAGTGAAATGTATATCACAGCCAGAGATAATACACCGTCCATGATCCTGCTTTCGTCCTTTGACGGAAAAAATCAAGGCTCATACATGGCTTCAAAGCTTATCGCCTGCGGTGAAAGCAGCATCTTAATGGGAACAGACAACATTTATATTTTAAGAGCATATTCTTTTGAAAAAACAGACGGATACAGCACAGTGCCAACAAGAGCGCTTATTACAAGAATAAACTACGGCGGCGGCGGCATGGAGCTTAACAAAACCCAGACCGTCACAGGCGCAGACGCCGAGCATATAAGCCACGCCATATCAGGAGATGAGTATAACGGCAAATTGTCGCTGTTCTCAAACGACTCTGCAAACATTTACGATATCAACACACACAATATCTATTATAGCGGCATTAATATCTGCACCCTGTGGCTTTTTGACAATGACCTTGGCGGCCCTGTGAAAAAGACCCTCACATACGAGGACACTGATTTCGAGAGTGCAAGATATAACACGTTCTATCATTCTATGCTGTATGTTTACAGAGATTATTCTTCCGCTTACAGCAATGATGACACTTATCAGGCAGCGAACAATATCCAGCTTGATGAAGTATATGATTTCTCAGACCCAAACAAGATAACTCAGGTGACCCCTGATGATAAAATGATAGCAGTGTCAACGGCAAACAACTTCTTCCATTATAGCCTGACAAACTATAATGACGATATCGCCGTGCGTACCGACAGCACGTCATTTGACTCTTTCAGCGTAAAGATACTCGACAAGAGCAAAACAGAAAAGCAAGAAACCCTTTTATACGGCTCAAGCGGCAAGGGCATAGCGAATGCTAACGGCACAGTGGATCAGGTGCAGGTTTATGACACAGAGGTAGTAAAGAAATTCAACTTCTTCAAGACTATACAGGAATACAAATATCACGAGAAAGAAATGGGAACAACAGTTGATAAAGCGGACATCACCCAGAGATCTGCCTACACTGTTTTTTCAAATTCAATAATAACAGACAACGAAAACGGATATATAGCCATACCATTCAATGACATTACCACAGTAGGCAAGACCACCGACGGCTACAATTTGGACTATACCTATTATAATAAAACTATAGAAAAAATGCTGGTAATGAAATATGACATAGAAACAAAAACTTTCAGCGAGTATGGAACTATAAAGCTTGACGAATATACGGATTATTATGACGATTATTTCGATCATGCTAGTGAAGACGAGATCACGGCTATGGTCAACGACAATGACCAGAGAGATCGTTACCGCAGTGCATTCGTTCAGGACGGATATATTTATATCTTCTCCGACAGACAGATACGCTCATACAGCTATGCCGATCTCTCAAAACCCACTGACAGTGTAGACATAGTTAAATAGCATTACACCAAATTTCCCCTTTAGCACCCGACGGATAAATTTCTGTCGGGCGTTTTTTTCGCTAAAACGTTTTCGTTATTGCACACAAATAAAACCACCGCAAATTGTATAGTATGTACAATAAATGTTCACAGTAATATAACCAATTGAAATTCTGTTTGTGCTAAAATAATATGGTTTTAGGAATAAATATCAGACATAAACAGGAGAAAGAATTATGAAAGACCTAACGAAAGGAAATATCACAAAGCTAATTTTGATGTTCGCCCTGCCCCTTCTGCTTGGCAACGTTTTTCAGCTTTTTTATAATCTTGCCGACACCCGTATCGTGGGACAGACCCTAGGCAAAAACGCCATAGCCGCCCTTGGCGCAACTTCATCAGTGAACACCGTCATAATAGGCTTTCTGAACGGTCTTACAAACGGCTTTGCCCTTGTGACGGCACGCTTTTTCGGTGCAAAAGAGTTTGACCGCCTGAAAAAGTCCGTCGCCCACGCCCTTACCCTAGGTATCGCAACGGCAATAGCCCTCACTGCCCTCAGCCTTGCCTTTATCGACCCACTGCTGAAAGCGTTGAACACGCCTGACAACATCTTTAAGCAGGCAAAAACCTACATAGTCATAATCCTTGCAGGAATGATAATATCAATGTTCTATAACATCTGCGCAGGTATCCTCCGTGCAGTGGGCGACACTGTTTCGCCACTTATCTTCCTTATAATATCAACTATCGCTAATATCGGGCTTGACCTTCTCTTTATCCTAGGCTTTAAAATGGGTGTTGAGGGTGCAGCCTATGCCACCCTTATCGCACAGGGTATCTCAGTTGTGCTTTGTATAATATACATCATTAAAAAACACAAATTTCTTATCCCATCAAAAAGCGACTTCCGCTTTAACTTCAAGCTCGCAGGAGATATGTATGCAACAGGAGTTTCAATGGGACTTATGATATCTCTCGTTGGTATCGGCACTGTTATAATGCAGGGCGCAATAAATATCTTCGGCACTGACATAATAGTCGCCCACACCACCGCAAGAAAAATATCTGAGATCTTTATGCTCCCTATATCCGTTTTCGGTGCAGCTTCAGCAACCTTTTCAAGCCAGAACTACGGTGCAGGCAGGATAGACCGAGTAAAAGAGGGCGTGAAAAAAGCGACCCTCATAACATGGGGCTGGTCTGTTATCGTAATAGCCGCAACATGGCTTTTCACACCATTTTTCGCACACCTTATCACAGGTATCAGCGACCCTGAGATAGTGGGTACAGTGGAAAAATACATGAAAATAAACACAGCATTTTACTTTATCCTCGGCATAGTAATAGTTTTCAGAAACGCACTTCAGGGCGTAGGAGATAAGATAACACCTATAGCTTCAAGCATAATAGAGCTTTTGGGCAAGTTCGCAGTGGCAATGATACTCGCCCCACGCATGGGATATTTCGGCATCATGATAAGCGAACCCCTTGTGTGGGCAGGCATGGCAGTGATGCTCGGCATAGGCTTTGCCGCTAATAAGACCTTCCGTAAAGAGAATATTCCCAATACGGCAGAACAAATGTAAATAGTTTGTTAATTTACATAAAACAGATAGCTCCCTATGTAGAAAAAAGTAAGCCACTATTGATTTTATCAAAGAAACGTGTTATAATTAGTAAAAACATACAATCCACAAAAGTGTGGCTGACATACCATAGACGTGAAAGGGGGAAATGCCTGCAAACGGCAGGCATCACAGAAAAAATGCTTTCAAAAATATTGTCAAAAGAGGAATGTGCAAAGTGCAGGATATGCTGCTGCTTTGACAGCTATGATATATGGGAAACACCATATATCTCACAAACGCTTGCAAGCAAGATATTGCAGGAATATGCCCCTAAGCAGGAATTTATAAAGAAGGAAAACCATTTCTTGTTCAAAATGGATAAGGAACAGAATGCAGACCTGTATTATTGCCCAATGCTGGATAACGAGAAGGGCTGTATATTAGGCGACGACAAACCGTTCGACTGCAGGATATGGCCGCTGAGAGTAATGGCACTGAATGAAACGAAAGTAATAACATTGTCGCCGGTCTGTCCTACTATGAATGAAAAGTCCATAAAGGAGCTGACGAAAACGGCTAACGAGCTGGCAGATCAGATATTTGAGTATGCAGACGAAAATCCGGAAGCCGTGAAACCGTATCTTGACGGCTATCCAATATTGGTGGTAGAGGGCAAAAAGTATAAGGATACCCTCGTGTAAAAAGTAAAAATCAAAAAAACAAAGCGGTGTCGGAGTGAAAAACTCTGCACCGCTTTCTCTATCCCATAGCATAAAGTAAAATCCGCAAAGAACGCCAGCGATTTTGCGACGAAAAAAAATCGACACAAATGTGTAGGGGCTGGCGCCACCGACAGCCCTCACCTGCTTGCTGCTCAACCATGCGGTATATGCACAATTAACTGCACAATATTTTCCAACACGGCACGTCGTATATTTGCAAAGCAGAAATTGTGCCGCTCCCCTACAGTTAGTTTGTGCGGTTATCATGAATTGCAAGCAGCTTATCGCAAAAACAAATAATAAATAAGCCCGTAAAGCACACTAGCCAAAGTGCCGTAAAGAATAACAGGTCCGCTGATAATGAAAATCTTCGCCCCAAGCCCAAGAATATATCCCTCAGTCTTGAACTCAAGAGCAGGTGCTGCCACAGAATTCGCAAAACCTGTTATGGGAACAAGCGTGCCTGCACCTGCGTGCTTCGCTATGCGGTCATACCAGCCAAGACCTGTGAGAAGAGCCGATAAAAATATCAAAGTTATTGATACCGACATTGAGGCGTTATCCTTGGATAAACCTAAATATAAATACATATCCATCAGCGATTGCCCAATAACGCATATAAGTCCGCCAAATAAAAACGCCTTCGGTATGGTCACCCACCACTTCGTCCCGTGGGAAGCCTCTTTGTACATCTCGCTGTATTGTGCCTTGCTTAAATTTATATCCATTTCTTTCGCTCCTTTTTTCTATCGTGTTTGCACCTATTGTTCCTCAAAAATCAGTTCTTATTCATTTTTTAAGCTGCACTATTTTCGCATGATTTGTTCAATATGTTGCTGTAAGGTTAATATTTTTATATAGTTTCAACAAGTTTTGTATAATGTAAACGATTTATCATAGGGAAATTTGTTTAAATAGTATCTTGAAAAAAATGCGAAAATTTTGTATCATATTCATTAGAGATATTCTATCTTAGGGGCAGTGTAACTGCCATTATTTTTCAGGAGGTTATTATAATGAAAGCTAAAAAAATTCTTGCTGCTGTCACAGCTCTTTCTCTGACAACAGTAGTATTCGCATCATGCGGCGATTCAGCTGATTCTTCAAGCTCTACTGCTGCCGTAACAACTACAACAACAACAGCAGCTACAACTACAACTGCTGCAACAACTACAACAGCTGCTGCCGAGTCTGCTGCTGATTCAGCTGCAACAGACAGTTCTGCTGGCTCTACAAAAGGCAGCGACTCTGATTACACACCTGTAAAGACATTCAAGGGCTATGACGCATTCCTTATGTTCGGTGACGGAGAGTGGCTCTGGGGCAACTGGGAAGGTCAGGGCGAACCTGACGCAACTCAGGCATTCGGCGTTGACGCTGACATAACAGGCGACGGTGAGTACACAGTTTCTATCACAAACGCTTCTATAGCTTATGACGATCCAGACGAGGGCATCAACCCACAGATCGCTCTTGACGGCGACTATGCTGTTGGCGCTCAGGGTTGCGTAGTAATGTGCGTTGATATCATCGGTCTTCTTAACGGCGAAAAACTCAAGGGCACAGGCGATCCTAAGACTGATAAGGAAACTCCAGGTAAGTACAACGCTGACGATCTCAAGGTAGAGGTTAAGTCTATCAAAGCTGACGGTCAGGAAGTTGCATTCGATAAAGCTAAGATCAAGTATGGCAACATCGAGGACAACAACAACTGCTACAGAATCGAGATCTACAACGATTACGGCGATACAGCTAAGGATTCTCCTATCGACAAGGACAATCTTGCATTTGAGGACAGCCTTGAGATTACATTCTCTATCGAGGGTCTTTCTGAATAATTTTTCATGAAACTAAGAGCAGACCGCAATATGGTCTGCTCTTTTGTATTTTTATACATTTTCCCAGTGACAAAAAGTGTGACAGATTTTTTTGAAATAGCTGTCACACTTTTATGTTGACATGAAACTAAGGGGAATATATAATAATAGTATTATAGTAATTCTATAATATCATCACATTATTTTATTAATCCCCTAAGAAAAAGCCGTGGTACCCTTTCTTACCACAGCTTTTTTCTTTTTTTATCCACTTTTGTTATCTATTCCGCCTGACTGTCTGCCACCAGACCGCCGTTATCCGCCATAAGCTTGAATTTTATCTCAAACTCTTTCTCATCACCGCTGTCCGTCTTGCGATATACCTTGCAGACGACTTCATCTCCTGCCTGCTTTCCTGAAAACAGCGACGCTATATCCACCTCTCCTGCGGTGGACTTTCCGTCTATTTCCGTGATGATATCGCCCTCCGCAAGGTCTGTGTTGGCAACGTCACAATCAGGGTTTATGGACACAATACAAATGCCCGGCTTTATGCCGTATATCTCAGCAGTGGTGTCGCTGACAGCATAATAAGTCACACCTATCTTTACTCTGCCTGCCACATAGCCCTTTTCCATAAGCTCCTCGATAACAGGCTTCGCCTCGTCTATGGATACCGCAAAGCCTATGCCCTCATAGTCGCTTGAAGCAAGCTTCGATGAGGTTATCCCTATGACCTGACCCCACATATTGAACAGCGCTCCACCTGAGTTACCGGGGTTTATGGCTGCGTCTATCTGTATGCAGTTCATTATTATTGACGAGTTTTCAAGCCTTATCCTGCGGTTCACACCTGATACGATGCCCTTTGTCACAGTGCCGTAATAACCAGCCGGTGAGCCGATAGCGACCACCTCTTCCCCTGCATTCACCTGAGTCGAATCACCGAACTCAGCCGCCTGCAAGCCCTGCGCCTGTATCTTTATCACCGCTATATCTGTGGCAGGGTCCTGCCCCACCACCTTGGCTTCATACTCTGAATTGTCGCTTAGAACAACTTTTATGCCCGACTCCGCCGCATTTACAACATGAGCGTTTGTGACGATATATCCATCAGCAGACATTATAACACCGCTGCCCTGACCTGCCGCAACATATCCACCCGATTTTTGTAAACCTCTATAGATACCACAGCAGGAGAAAACCCCTTTGCGATACCCTCGGCAGTGTATCTTCCGTCAGCCTGATAAAATTCATCGTCAAGCTTCGGCTTGTCAGCCACAGGAAGCGTAAAGCTTATCTTCTCGTCCCCTGTAACAAGATTTCTCACCCAGCCGCTTCCCCTTATGGAGGTTATTGATATGGCTATTCCGATGCCTACAAAAAGCACCATAAAGCACAGCCTTGCAACTGCGTGGCGCATACGCTCTCTGCGGCGGCTTCTTTTTCTTGCCGAATCAACAGCCGACCAAAAATCTTCGTCCACCTTGTGAGCGGCTACCGCTCCCTCAGGCAGCTTGTAATGCCCAGTTTCCTGAGCTGTATCTTCATTTTCATCATGCAGACAAGGCTGCTCTTCAAACTGCTCCATATGAGCCTCCTAGTCGCCCTCCGCCTTGTTAGGCAGCGTGAACACAAATTCCGTATACTCGTTCTTAACGCTTCGTACCATTATCTTGCCCCCGTGGAGCTTTATGATAGAACGTACGATATTAAGTCCCAATCCAACGCCCGTCTTGTCAAGTCCTCTTGACTTATCGGTCTTATAAAATCTGTCGAACACCAGCGGAAGCTCGTCCTCAGACAGACCCTCACCGCTGTTTCTGATAGAAATGCTCGTCATGTTGCCCTCTGGCTCAAAGTGAAACTCTATATAACCGCCCTTGTCAACGAACTTTATGGCGTTTTCTATGAGGTTATACATGACCTGATGAACAAGGTCATTATCCGCATAAAGGGTCACTCTGTCAACGTCAAGACCCCTTATCTCTATCTGCTTTTCCTCAAGCCTTGGCTCAAAAGTCACAAGGGTATCGACTATCGGCTCAAGTACAGAGAAATACTGCAAATTAGGTTTAAGCTCGCCTGCCTCGATCTTTGCAAGATTGAGCATACTTCTTACGAGCCTTGCAAGTCTGTGTACCTCAGAGGAAATTATCTTAAGATAATATCTCTCCTGCTCCTTTGGTATGGTGCCGTCAAGCAGACCGTCCACAAAACCGCCTATAGACGTCATAGGCGTTCTAAGCTCATGAGAAACGTTCGCAAGGAAGCTGTTTCGCATGGTGTCATAGCTTTTCAGGCTGGCAGCCATATCGTTGAAAGCGTTGCTGAGCTGTTCAAGCTCCGAGGTAGAATAATCAGGCAGGGTGACAGAAAAATCTCCTGCTCCTATCTTCTTTGACACCTCCGCTATCTCTTTTATAGGCTCTGTAAGCTTTAACGTCATGAAATATACCAAAAACATTACTATGACCAGAACTATTATAGCGGAAACTATAAATATTTCCATTATGTTGTAGGTATAGTCGTCCTGAGCCGCCTTTGAACTGAATGCAAGCACATAATATTCAGGTCCATTCGCTTTGAACGACTTACCTATCACATGATATATAGCATCGAAAGCTCCTCCGAGATCCGAATAAACATACTCGCAATTGTCGGAAAAAGCTTCAAGCTCATGGACAGATATATTATGAGGGCTGCACACAGGATCCTTACTGGAGTTCACAAGCACTGCTCCCGTAGAGTCGCACAAGATAAAATCAGCGTTGCACGCCATTGAATACTGCGTCATCTCATCTGTCACCGACTTTTTCCAGTCGGCAGGCTGAGCCAGCATTTCTTCCTGCGTATATAAAGCAAGAGCCTTGGTGTTTTTCTCCAACAGGCTCTTTTTTTCGTCAATAAAATACCTTGAAGAAACCAGCAGTAATACCGTTCCTAAGCACACAAAGCTTATAAGTATTACTGCTGAACAAATTACAAAGTATTTAAAGAATATGCTTTTACGATTACTCATGCGGTGTTTCAGCGACTTCAAACTTGTATCCTACGCCCCATACAGTTTTAAGTGCCCACTTGTCAGAAACGCCCTCAAGCTTCTCACGCAGACGCTTAACGTGAACGTCGATAGTTCTCGAATCGCCGTAATATTCAAAGCCCCATACCTCATCAAGGAGCTGATCTCTTGTATAAACTCTGTTCGGATTTGAAGCAAGGTGGAACAGAAGCTCAAGCTCCTTCGGCGGTGTGTCAAGCACCTGACCGTTTACTCTCAGCTCATATCTTGTCATATTAACTGAAAGCTTGTCATACTTGACTTCCTTTATCTCAGCTTCGCCTGATGACTGACCTACTCTTCTGTAAACAGCCTTTATTCTTGCGATAACTTCCTTTGTATCGAAAGGCTTTACGATATAGTCGTCAGCTCCAAGCTCCAGACCAAGCACCTTATCAAATGTTTCTACCTTTGCGGTTATCATGATGATAGGCACGTTGGACTTCTTTCTTATCTCACGGCATACCTGCCAGCCGTCTATACCAGGCAGCATAATGTCAAGCAGTATGATGTCAGGCTTAAGAGCGTTGAATTTTACCACTGCTTCCTCACCGTCATGTGCAAGTATTACTCCATAGCCCTCCTTTTCAAGGTAAAGCCTGAGCAGCTCGCAGATGTTCTTATCATCGTCTACTACCAATACTCGTCCAAGCGACATATTTCATCTTCCTTTCGTTTATTTACTTCTTTTCATGCCCATTATTTCAAATTTTCACACTTCTGAAAATTTGAACAAAAGACAATAATTATTCAAATTGATATAAGTATTATAACAAATTCACAAACCCATTGTGTGAATATTTATTTAACTTTTTATTAAATAT
>NZ_QTYG01000016.1:0-55877 GCF_003462045.1 Ruminococcus sp. AM31-15AC
AGACGCTTTTTGAGGCGACATTAGAAAAGTTGGGAGTAAGGCATAAGCTTATACGTCCATATACTCCACGGCACAATGGCAAGGTTGAAAGAAGCCACCGTGAAGATCACAACAAATTCTATAATTGCCATAGTTTTTATTCCTGTGAAGATTTAAACGTGCAGCTAGCTGCACGTTTAAAGAGGACAAACAATCGTCCTATGCGTCCTTTAAACTGGCTTTCGCCTATCGAATTCTTCAATAACTATCGTGTCCAATATCATTGACAAACTAACACCATGGCTTGCCGGCAATATTTTTTTCACTATATTTTTTCATATTGTTCATATCAATATAATATGATTTATGTGCTCTATGAAAAGCAACAAAAAAGCGCCATTTTTCGCACTTTTTAGGCTAGCACCTACAAAATCATCATGATAATTTGTACAAATTTAGTCTTGCAAAAACGTTTAAAATAGTATATAATATATCTGTTAAAGTAAAGTGATTTTGTTTATAACATCAAACCAAATATCAAAGAAAGAAACAAATGTATGAAAATAAAAAAAGAAATAAACCTCTTTGCGGGAATGTTCACCGCAGAGGAAATATATCGCTATGGTGATATCATACTGCTGTTAGGTCATATAATATATCTTGTGCTGTTTTATCGGTTCGGAGTATACCAAATGGTATATTATAACTATTTCAGCGTAGCATTCTATGCAGTGATGTATTTCCTGCTTCATTTTAAGAAGATAGGCAAAATGTCATTTACTTACCTTGTGCTTGGCGAGATAATAGTACACGCCTGCATGGGTGCTTATTACATAGGCTGGTCAGCAGGATTTACGCAGATAATGCTGTGTATAATACCTATTCCATTTTTCATTTCACAAAACAGGAAAGCGATACCATATATACTTTCGTCCTTTGATGTTGTTGTGTTCATAGTCATGCGTATCATAGTCACAAACAGGGTCGCACCTTACAGCTTTGATACCAACAGAGAGAATATCTTATACATTTACAATACTCTATGCAGCTTTATTATAATTATCTATGTATCTTCCATATACATTTTCACAAATGAGCATAACAAGCGTGAAGCAAAAGCACAGAACGAAAAGCTTCAAAAGCTCGCCACTATCGACCCACTCACTCAGCTTTTCAATCGCCGTGCCATGATGGATTTTATCAAAAAGATAGAAAGCAACAGCCGCAGGACAAACAGCGTATATTCTATGTGTTTGGGCGATATCGATGATTTCAAGCACGTTAATGACACATATGGTCACGAAGTCGGTGACAAGGTACTTAGAGCGGTATCAGATGTTATAGCTGGAAACGTGCCTAGCGAGGGCTATGTGTGCCGTTGGGGCGGTGAGGAAATACTATTCGTTGTTCCAAATACAGACACAGAAAGCTGTGAGAAGATAGCAAAGAGCATTTGCCAGAAAATACATGAGTGTACATTTAAGGAAAATTCTCGAAGTTTCAATATATCCATGACTTTTGGAGTTTACTCAGTGACTCCGAACGAAAACTATGACGAGGGTATCTCAAAAGTGGATAAGCTGCTATACAAGGGCAAAAATCAGGGCAAAAACTGCGTTGTATCTAAATAAAATCAAGGCAGCCGTGTAGGAAAAACTCCACGGCTGCCTTTTTCATGCCTATTTTGCAGAGAGATATCCTCTCATGTCTACAGAAAGGCGTTCCTCAAGACATATAAGCTCCTTGGCAATGTTCTTGGACTTCTCGTCTGCCGCCTTATAATTGTTGAGATAACCAGACAGGGACTTCACGCCCATATTACAGCCGTCTGTTATAAAATCTGCCACAGCGTCGTCACTGCTCTCTGCCGCAAGCTTGAAGTTGGTTTTAAGCCATGCCATGCCCTTTGCCATAGCAGGCGGCTCTTTTCCGCTGTCATGATATGAATTTAAAAGTCCCTGAAGCTTCTCTTGTATCTCCACATGCCCTGCAAGATTTTTCTCTAACGTTCGCTTTAGCTCTCCGTTTGAAGTGTATTTCAGCGAATCCTCAATAGACTGCACGCCCATTTTTATTCCTGCATCGCACTCCCTGAGAAGCTTTATTGTATCCTTTTCTATCATCTAAGTTCGCTCCTTTCATAACTGCAAATAGTTTTCCACAAAAATTTCTCTTTATGCCTGCATAAATTCAGCAAAACTATTGAAAAATCTTTAAATTTGTGATATAATTTTTTATGGCTTACGCCTGAAGTATATAAGGGGGTATTTTAAATGGGAGAACACAAACATTACAAAGAGTCGGGCAAATTCAGCCCAATTGGAGCATTGCTCATGGTGCTTGCAACGGCAGTATGCGGTGGATTGCTTTTCTGGCTCTATCTGCTTTTTGAGGGCTGGTGTACTATCATCTATCTCAATGTTATCGCTGCAATAGCGGTGTCATGCGCACTTGGCTTTGTGGGAGGAAAGATAGTCAGAGCATTCAAAATGCGAAACACAGTTGTGGCAGTTGCCTGTGCAGTAGTGGGCTTTTTATTTGCCTCATATTTTAAATGGGCGCTGTATGATTACAACGATCTGAAAAAATATGGCTATGAGCTTATGGGTGAATACACAGCCTATGATTATTATGACGAGCTGAATATGCTTTTCGATGAAAACACAGACGGCTTCGGTGATTATTATGACTTTTATCACCAGACCAAGGCATATGATCTTTTCAGCAACGATTCAACAGGCGATTTCTCAGACGAGGACATTGCCACCATGCAGAAAAAGTCTGTATGGCAGTTTTTCGAGCTTGACAAGCTTCTTGGCAAGGATAAAAAATCCGCACAGAAAAGCCTTGAAAAGTCATACACCATGAACGCATATGACTACACTTATGATTACAGAGATTATGATAAAACAGGACTTTTTGACATAATCGCACACCCGTCTGACCTTTGGAATGATATAAAGTCTATCAACAAGGAGGGTCGCTGGTCTTACAAGTCATCACATTCATCAAAAGATAACGGCTCGCTTGTGAACGGCACGATCCTGTGGATAGTATGGGGCAGTGAATTTATCCTTCTGCTGGCTTTCCTTGTGGGCGGCGTGAGAATCAAGTCAAAAGAGCCTTTTATCGAGTCTGAGGACGATTGGGCAGAATACAAAAACCTCAAGGGTGCATACAAATTCATGGTGCCTGAGGACATAAAGTCATTTAAGGTTTCAATGGAGCAAAGCCCTTACACGCTTTTTGATTATCAGACGGCTGTTACTCAATTCCTGCCTACATATATGGTGATAGATTGCTATGTTAGCAAGTCAGGCAATGAGAATTATCTCACAGTATATCAGCAGACTATCAATCCTAAGAACAAGAACCCTGACACAAAGGTTCTCGTGAACAAACTCTTTGTTGACGGTGATTTCATGAACAGGCTCTATTCCCTTGCAAATTTTGCTCCGCAAATGCAGGACGTTCAGCAGACACCACAGTAAGGAAAGAATAAAGACATACAAAAAAAACACGGCTGAAAAAAATATCAGCCGTGTTTTATTATGCCAATTTTTATATTTTACAGCCAAGCGCCGTAAATAGTTTCCCCTGTAAGCTCACGATATGAGCGCACTCTAAGATCCAGCATATTTGCTCTCGCCTTTGCAATGACCTGTGAAGGTGAATTGTAGTTCACCACTATGGCAGGCTCGCTGTGAGAGGTGTGGTCAAGCTTATCCTTGACCGCTTCTGCTACCTCATAGCCCTGGGCTTTCATTGTAGGCTTGCCCGTAACGATAGACTTGCTGTTAAGCTCCTGCGGCTTTATGACCATTACATTATCAGACTTTAGCGTTATGTCAAACTGAAAATCAGCCGAGTCGCAATACTGACCCATGCCTATAACCGTCACCTTTGCAGTTCCAACGTTCACGTTGTCAGAGTAAACTGTTCTATAATCAACATCAGGAATAAGTGTTTCGCCGCCAACAAAAACGTCAAATATCTGTGTTCTCTCCTTGCCTGTGTATGACATAGAGCCACGCATATTTGTGGTACAGCCCACAATAGTAAGCTTTGTTTTTATGCTCATATCCGCACTGTCGCTTCCCTCTTGGACACTGTCAACAGTATCAAGAAAAGCTTTCACTTTATAAACATATCTTGTTTTTGGAACAAGTCCATAGTCTGTAAATGAAGTGCCGTCTGTTACAGTTGCTATCTGCTCAAACTCTGCGTCCTCAGCGTCGGTCTTTCTGTAAACATAATAGCCGTCAGCCTGCGACACCTCGTCCCATGTTAAAGTGAGCTTATCAGAGCAGATATCCTGCGACTTTACGTTATCAGGTGCGTTCAGAAGCACTGCCGCACTGCCTGTGACGTAAATATCGCCCTTGCTGTTGTCAGCAAAGCTGTTTCCGCTTATTTTAACCTGAGATTTCTTATTAGCTTTTATTCCGTAGCCTTTATTTTTATTGCAGGTGTTGTTGAAAAACTCCACAGAAGCGCTGTTATCAGCCATCAGACCGCTAAGACCGTTTTCTTCAAGGATATTGTCAGAAGCCTTACCGCTTCCGCCAGTGAATATAAGTCCGTGATTTTTAGACTTCTTAACAGTGTTTTTTCTCACATCTGCCTTAGCTTCTTTGGTTATCTTTATGCCGTTGGAGCCTGCGGAGGTTATAGTATTGCCTGATATGGTATTTTTATCAGAACCGCCTGAAACATAAACTCCCGACACGCCTGGCTTTTTAATGGTATTTGAGCTTACCTCATTGCCTGAACCACCGCTTATATAAACGCTGTTCTGCTTTGTGCCTGTAAGCTTATTTTTGGTCACAGTCACCTGTGACGATTCGCTGAGCCATATAAGATCCATGGAATAATTATATCTGTCATAGTCATAGCTTATATCGTTAGAACCTATGAAAATTCCCGAAACGTCTGTAAGCCTTACTGCTGAACCAGCTGTTTTTATAGTGTTGTCTACTATCTTCACGCCCTTTACAGTGTAGTTGTAATCAGGGTGTGAATATGACTTTTCAAGCTTTTTGCCGAATATCTGTATCGCATACGGCTCTGGATAATAATATGTACCCACAACAGTTATGTCGTTGTTTCTTATTATGGTGTTGGCATTATCGTCAAGGCGATCCTTTATGCCTGCATAGCCTGAATTAGGCACATGGAAATTTGCATTTTCATAATCGGTCATGTACTTGAAATCTATGGCACAGCCAACGTTTTTCATAGTGTTGTTTTCGATTATACATTTTTTATGATTAATAAGTACGATAGCCGTTCCGCTCATATTATAAAATGAGTTGCCTGATATAAGTGTATTAGTATAATATACACCAAGACAAGCTGAATGTGAGCCAAGACCTCTTATAAGGTCATGGAATTTGTTGTTCTTTATTACAGCATTGTCGCAAGGGGTATCATCAAAAGGCTCATACGCCGGGAAAACATCACTGTTACTTATGGTATCCAGCTGAATAGCCTCTTTCTGAAATGTTCCCGTATAACCATGAAAATCGCAATCCTCAATAGTGATGCCCTTTACACCGCCTATCTCAACATGATGACCATTGTAATTGTTTTTTATCTCAACGTTCTTTATCCAAAGGTTTTTCATGTGACCAAATCTCATATTAGAAAATGGTCTTGAAGTAGACGAAGGGTTGCCGTCCCAACAGCCTCCCTCGATAACGATATTTCTCTCGCTGCCATATCCGCCTGCACCATTTGCCTGAGCGTTCTTTATCATACAGCCCTTGTCAAAATTTCTGACGATAGTCGCTCCGTCCTCAAGATACAGCCAAGTGTTTGAATATATCTCCAAAAGCTTGTCTATCCTGTATTTGCCTTTTGGCACAACGACCTTTATCTGCACAGAGTTTGAGCCGTTGTCAATGGCATAGTCAAGGGCTTTCTGTATCGCCTTTGAGGAGTCTTTCTTTCCCTTTTTGTCTGCGCCGAAGTCAACAACATTCACTTCAAGCGCTCCCGAATATCCGCTTATTTCCGCTCCGCTGGCTTTTGTGCCGGTGATAGTGGAATAGTCATAAGCAAAGCACCTTACTGTCATAAGCATAATGGCGAGTAAACACGCCGCTGCAGAGGCAATAAAGGTGCGAGTGATCTTTGTCAATTCTCATCTGTCCTTTCGTTGTCTTAGGGTTATCGCTGCTCTCTTTTTGTTCCTTTTATCTTTTTTTGCAGAACATATTTTACACATATTCAATTATACCAAATCACGCCCCATTTGTCAACCGAAAAACGTCAAAAAGACGAAAGCAATAACTCACAAAGTCAGCGCACGATACTTGTGCGTTATCACAACAAAAAAACTGCGGCGAAAAATTTCACCACAGTTTTTAACAAATATGCCTTTTTATCCTAGTGCCACATCAAGTATCATCATAAGCAAGAAGCCTAGCATTACGCCAACTGTTCCCATGTGACCTTCCCCCAGATGTGCTTCGGGGATAAGCTCCTCCACCACCACATAGAGCATTGCTCCTGCGGCAAAGGCAAGAAGCCACGGAAGAAGCGGTTGGACAGCACCTGCGGCAAGAACGGTGAGAAGTCCGAAAACAGGCTCAACAATTCCTGAAAGAGTGCCAAGGCCGAATGCTTTCGCCCTGCTCATGCCCGATTGCCTCAGAGGCAGTGCGATAGCCGCACCCTCCGGAAAGTTCTGTATTCCCATGCCTATGGCAAGTGCGATAGCAGAAGCCAGCAGTACCGAGCTGTCATTATGTGCCGCCAACGCAAAGGCAAGACCTACTGCCATGCCCTCAGGGATATTGTGCAGTGTGATAGCGAAAATAAGCATTCCCGAACGCTTTAGTCCCCTGCGGACGCCCTCTTCCCTTTCAGGCTCAGGTAGAAAATAAGGCATTGCCTTGTCAAGCACCATAAGAAACAGCACACCTAGTGCAAAGCCCCCTGCGGCAGGTATCCAGCCTATCCTGCCGAGAGCTTCCGCCTCGTTTATGGCAGGGATAAGCAAGCTCCACACGCTTGCGGCTATCATAACGCCTGCAGCAAAGCCTAAAAAGGCTTTCTGCACCTTTTCGCTCTGCCCCTCTTTTCTCATGAAAAAGACCACAGCCGCACCTAACGTCGTCATAGAGAATGTAAAGCCCGTGCCTGCCGCAGCCCAAAGTAGACCATTCATACTAATATGTTTCCTTTCAGACAGTATTATGTCAGATACAATGACATATCTTAGTCTATGAAAAGCCTTTACGCTGTGTGAAAAAGCCTCTGCCGACAAAATACATTAAATTTGTCTGAGATTTTCAGAATATGACCCGTCCCAAGTGAATATAATGTTCTCAGCAGGGCATTACAAGCCCTTTACGATCGTATGATCAGTTTATTTTTAGGAGGAAACAGACAAGATGAACACTATGGATCTTAAGCTTAACAGAGAGATGCTGTCAATGACACGGACTATCCTTGACGCCTCCTGCGAGCAGGCTGTGGAAAAGGATTTTCTGCTGCCCGACTATTATCCCGATATTTTCAGGGTACTAAAATGCGTTATCATGCCAACAGTACAGAGCCATTCCATAAACGGCGGAAAGCTCAGCTTTGACATGGCAGTGCTCATAAGAGTGCTTTACATCAGCCAGAACGACAAGCGGATAAACTGCATCGAGCAGAAAATGAACTACACAAAATCTTTCGACCTGCAAGGGGATTGCGGCGACCCTATGATATGGCTCACGCCAAAATGCGATTACGTCAACTGCCGTGTGGTAAATCAGCGCAGACTTGATATCAGGGGTGCTGTGACTATCCACGCAAATGTGACGGGCGAAGTAACTGTGCCTATAGTCACAGACGCATTCGGCTGCGGAATTCAGCTTAAAAAGGCGGCTGTTACATACCCTGCAAAACGTCTTACCGCAGCAAAGCGTATCACACTAATAGAGGAATTGCAGCTTTCTGCGGCAAAAGCCCCTGTTGGCACTATCCTGCGGACAGATTGCCGCATTATCCCACAGGAACACAAAATGATAGCAGGCAAGCTTGTGACAAAGGGCGACGCTGAGATAATGATGCTTTACTCCTGCGTAACTACCGATGGAGAAGAAACCGCTGAAACAATGCGGTTTACTCTGCCGTTCTCACAGATAATCGACATAGACGGCATTGACGATACTTTCACCGCAGACGTGAGGATAACCCCTGCGGGGTGTGATATCATACCAAAGTCTGACGATTCCGGCACACTTGAATGTGAGCTTGTGCTTCTTGTGAACTGCGTTGCCAAAAAGCTTTCCACCTGTGAGATAGTCACAGACGCATATTCCACCTGCTTTGAGTGCGAGGCTGAAAGATGTGAAAGCAAGCTTGACAGCGAAAGCATAAAGTTATCTGACAGCCACAGTGTTACTGCAAAGCTTTCCTGCCAGGATGGCGAGATACGCTGTGTTCACGACAGTTGGGCGACCCTTTCCAATGTGACATCAAGGCTTGACGAGGAAAAGAAAGCTTTATCATTTCAGGAAGCGTGACGTTCTGTGTTATCGGCAGGAACGCGGACGGCACTCCCCTTTATCTTGAAAACGATTCGCCTTTTGAGCATGAGATACCCCTTCCGGAGAATGTCAATGGTGAGATATCCATATCCCCTGACCTGTGCATAGAAAACTGCACATACTATCTTGCAGACGAAACAACAGCGGAGCTTAAAGCCGATATCAAGATAGGCGGCGAAATGACTATTCAACAGACAGGGACTATGATATCAGAGCTTAGGGTACTCACAGATAAGCCGAAAGAGAAAAATGACAAATACGCTCTGAAAATATGCTACTGCAATGAGAGCGACGATATCTGGGAGATAGCGAAAAAGTATTCAACTTCCATAACAGCCATACTTGAAGAAAACGAGCTTACCAACGATAAAATATCAAAACAGGGAATGTTGCTTATCCCATTAATGAACTAGGAGGACAGACACATGAAAAACGATATTTACACCGACATTGCCACACGGACGGGGGGCGATATCTATATAGGCGTGGTAGGTCCTGTCCGCACGGGAAAATCCACCTTTATAAAACAGTTCATGGAGCAGTTCGTTATACCGAACATTGAAAGCGACTACCGCAAGGAGCGTGCCATTGACGAACTGCCCCAGTCCTCCGCAGGCAAGACTATCATGACCACCGAGCCTAAGTTCATTCCTGAGGAAGCTGTGAACATCACCCTAGAGGGCGGAGCAAGCTTCAACGTGCGAATGATAGACTGTGTGGGCTACATAATCCCAAGCGCCATAGGCTACATAGAGAATGAAGCCCCGAGAATGGTGGTCACACCGTGGTTTGACACGGAAGTTCCATTCAACATGGCGGCTGAGGTGGGAACGCAAAAGGTCATAACAGAACATTCCACCATAGGTCTTGTGGTGACAACAGACGGCAGTATCACCGACCTGCCCCGTGAAGAATACGAGGAATGTGAGGAGCGTATAATCGACGAGCTGAAGCAGATAGGCAAGCCGTTTGTGGTGCTTATGAACACCACTGAGCCTTACTCTCAGCAGGCAAAAAACCTTTGCGAACAGCTTTCCGACAAATACGGCACTACAGTTATGCCTATAAACTGTTTGGAGCTTTCGGAAAAAGAGATAAAAGAGATACTTACGCTTCTGCTATACTCTTTCCCTGTGAAAGAGATAAACATCTCAATGCCCTCATGGATAAACTCTCTTGACAAGGGTCACTGGCTGAAAGAAGCGGTTTTCGGACATATCAAGGAAGCGGCTTCGGCTGTGACAAATCTTCGTGACATCTCAGACTGTGCTGAGAAGATATGCTGCTGTGAGCAGGTATCATCTGGTTCGGTGGCTGAGATAGACCTTGGAAAAGGCTCGGCTGTCATAAAGGTGGAGCTTGACCCTGCGCTGTTTTTCAGGATAATAGGCGAAGCACAGGGCTTGAGATTAAGGACGAAAACGACCTTATGCCGAGAATTTTGGAGCTTGTGAAGATAAAAGAGCGTTTCTCGAAATTCAGCTCTGCCCTTGATGAAATGGAGAAAACAGGCTACGGCATCGTTATGCCTGAAATGAACGAGCTGACCCTTGATGAGCCTGAGATAATAAAGCAGGGTGGAAAATACGGCGTAAGGCTCAAAGCCGCCGCACCAGCTATTCATCTTCTGAAAACCACTATCAACACCGAGGTCGCACCTATCGTCGGCTCGGAAAGGCAATCTGAGGAGCTTGTGCTTTATATGCTCAACGATTTTGAGGAATCACCTGAAAAGATATGGGAGTCAAACATTTTCGGCAAGTCACTCCACGAACTTGTGAGCGAGGGTCTGCACACAAAGCTTTCAAAGCTTCCTGAGGACGCACGCATGAAGATAAAAGAAACTATTGAGCGCATGATAAACGAGGGCTGTTCGGGACTTATCTGTTTTATTCTCTAAGAGTTTCATAAATGAAAATAAACTGATCCACCAAAAAAAGCGTTACACTATGAAAAGTGCAACGCTTTTTATCTTGTATAAAGTGTTAATTTACTCCCTCTGCAAAGCTGATCGGCACACCGAAAAGCACGCCTGCGTTAGGCTGTGAAAGGTCGCCTGTAACATCAGTTATCGCCTTTCTTGCAACATCTACCTGATCGTCTGCAACGGCAACGAAAATGGTCTTGCCCTTCTGTGCAGCGTCCTCACCGCTGAGAATAGATCTCAGAACGCCGATCATAGGCAGATTATCCATTGTAGAAATAGATTTCGCCATTCCCACGCTGTCAATGACCGTTCCGCCTCTTATGCCTGCCTGTGCCAGCGAACGCATGATTTCGTCTACTAACTCGATTCTCTTGATAACCAAAAACAATAACTGCATTTTGATCCGTCCTTTCATCTCTTATTTCCTGAATGACGCAGCCACCCAGTCTTCTTTTTCTCTTATCTCAATAAGCTCAAAGCCCTCTGCTTTAAGCCTGTCAAGCACCTCGTCTTTTCTCTGGTCGATTATTCCTGAAACTATGAGCGTTCCGCCGTCTTTGATAAATCCACCGAAAATGCCGCTCATGCCTATAAGAACATCTGCCACGATATTTGCACAAAGCAGGTCATAGCCTGTGCCTATCTGCTCAACCAGAGCCTTATCGTCTATGATATTTCCGCAGTAAGCTATATACTTTTCTGCGCTTATATGGTTTTTCTCTGCATTTTCCTTTGCTATCTTAACAGAATTTTCGTCAACGTCCACCGCTGTTGCACTTTCAGCACCAAGGAGCAATGCGCCGATAGAAAGTATTCCGCTTCCGCAGCCAAGGTCAAGTATACTGTCGCCCTCATGGAGATTTTTCTCCACAAGCTCCAGACAAAGCTGGGTTGTGTTATGCTGACCTGTGCCGAAAGATGAAGCAGGGTCTATTTCAAGTATCTTTCTCTTTTCGCCTTCAGCGACCTTTTCCCATGACGGCTTTATAAGAAGCTTTTCGCCAACGCAAAGGGGTTTGAAATACTGCTTCCAGTTGTTCGCCCAGTCCTCTTCCTTAACGTTTTTAAGCTCATATTCAAGCCTGCCGAACTCATTGTTCACGTCACGCTTTTTGAGCGCTTTAAGCTCCAGCTTCATAGCTTCAAGATTTTCAAGACCCTGAGCGTTCTCAGGGAGATAAACTGTCACTGTAGTTTCACAGTTTTTCAGACCCATAAGGTCATCATCTATATAATCCCAGTTGCCGTCCTTATCATCAAGAAAGTCCTGAAAATCTTTTGCATCCTTGATAACAAAGCCGTTTATACCCATTCCAAGCAGACTTCCCGTTACTGCTTCGATGCCTTCTGTTGTGGTATATATATCCATTTCAACCCAATTCATAATATCAATTCCTTTCGATAATATCTTATTATAACACATTTTTGCGATTTTGTAAAGCTTTTTGACTATGATTTATTATACAAAATTCAATATTGATAATTGTATATACTTATCAAATATCAACCATATTAAGTGTAAACAAAAAGCTTCCCGTCAAAAAAAACGAAAAGCTTTCATGATCATTTTTTCTTATCGTAAGCGTCAAAGGCTTCCTCAACAGTGCCGTCCACCTGCACCTTGCCGTCTTTTAGGAATATCGCCCTTGTGCAAGTTTCCTCGATAGCCTTGCGTGAGTGGGAAACGAACAGTACCGTTACGCCCGTAGCGATAACATCATTTATCTTATCACGACATTTCTTCTGAAAGTCTGCGTCGCCAACGCTCAGTGCCTCGTCAACAACGAGGATATCAGGCTTTATATTTATATTGATAGCAAAGCCAAGACGCATTTTCATTCCGCTTGAATATGTTCTTACAGGCTGGTCGATATACTCTCCAAGATCTGCAAAATCAATTATATCCTGCTCTATATCCTTTATCTGATCGTCATTAAGACCAAGCAGATAGCCCTTTAGATAGATATTTTCCATACCCGTCATATCCAGTGAAAAGCCTGCTGTAAGCTCAAGCAATGCGGCAACCTTTCCTCTTACAGTGATAGTGCCGCTGTTTGGAAAGCTTACGCCTGTTATCATTTTCAGAATGGTCGATTTTCCTGCACCGTTCTTTCCGATAATTCCCACAGACTCGCCTGGGTATATCTTGAAGCTCACGCCTTTAAGGGCAGGGTGCTTCTTTACTCCCCTGTTTTTTGTGAAAATAGCCTTAAAGCGTGCCTTTTCGTTTTTATATAAAAAGTATTCTTTTTTTACGTCCAAAAATTCAATAATTGGCTCAGTCGCTTGATTTTCCATTTAAAAGTCAGTTCCTTTCAGCCTTTGTTACAGAACATCAGGAAGTATCTTCCTGAACTTCTTATAGGTGTGCGCTCCGAGGAATATCATAAAGATAAACTCCGCATAGAACACCATAGTTTCGGTGGTATAGTTAGAATCAAAAATAAACGTGTCTGTAAGGAAGCTCTTTCTATAGCCGTTTACAAAATAGTTTATTGGGTTGAAATACATAAGCTTTCTCAGCCACAAAGGTGAGATATCATATGTGTTCCAGAATATACCTGAAAGCCAGAAAAGTCCTGTTATAATAGAGTTTATAAGATTTTCAAAATCCTTGCTGAACGCACTTAGAGGAGCAGTCATCCACGAAAGCACAAGGAAGAAAAAATACATCATCAGCGCATAATAGATAAACTGAAGATTGTAAATGCTCGGTCCAAAGCCCAGACACAGCAACACCACATACATTATAGCACACAGCAAAATGTGGATATAAAGTCCCGAAAGTGAGGTAAAGGTCATGATATTTGAAACAGGGAATGACAGCTTTGTTACAAACTGCTTGTTGCTTCTTATTGACCTCGATCCTCCAACGATACATTCTGAAATATAAAACCACGGCACATAGCCGGTGAGCATGAAAACGAACTGAGTATACTTTCCGTTAATGAAATGCACTCCACCGTTTCTTTTTAAACCTATCTCAAAGGCAAACCACAGTATAAACAAGGTAAAGGTCGGCTTGATAAGCGCCCAAATCGGACCTAACGCCGCGCCCTTATACTTCTTTTTCAGCTCGTTCACCGACAACATTCTTATCTGTCTGAGCTTTCCCTTATGCTCTTTCAATATCTGGGTAAGCCCGAACCAATCAAACTTTTTTCCTTCTATTTTTATCATCTCCGTCAAAAACGCTCTTTTCCCAAAGCGCTGTCGATTATTCTTTCCGTTGACCTGCCGTCGCAGGCAGACATATATTTTTCCGTGAAACGCTCCACTCCCTCACGGTCAAAGCTCTTTTCACTATCAAGCACAGCCTGTGCAAGCTTCTCTCCCTCCGTCACCAAAGGCGCAGGCATATCTGTTTTATAATCAAGATAAAAGCTCCTGCCCTTGCTGTAGCTCTCTATATCAGGGGCAAATATCACCCACGGCTTTTTATACAGTGCATACTCGAACACAAGCGACGAATAGTCCGTCACAAGCACGTCTGCCACAGGCATGAGCCTGTTTGTAGCAATATCGCAGTTAGTCAGCCCGCTGTGAAGTCTGGGGTGCATTTTTATAACGACTTTCCAAGCCTCCCCAAGCTTTTTTTCAAGCTCTGCGGCATACTCCTCGCCCACGCAATGACAATCCAAAGCATTCCCCCTGACGTCGGCGCATAAAGCACTATCTTCTTGCCCTTATAGTCGGGATATCTCTCAAAGAACTCACGTCTGCACTGCTCGTTGTAGCTTTCATCAAAGAACACGTCCGTACGGCTGACGCCAAGGGGCTTTACGATATCTTCTTTCAGCCTGAACGCAGACACAAAAGCCTTTACGCACTCTTTACTGCTCACAGTGATAAGGTCAAAATTTCTTGTAACAGAGCCTTTGAAATGGGAAGATATATCCTCCTCGCTGTCATAGCCGAACTTTTTCAATGCTCCGCAGGAATGCCAAAGCTGAACCACTGTCGTTTCCTCACGCTTTTTGCAGGAAGTCACAGGCACAAAATAGTTGCATATGAACACAGCCCTTGCATTTGCGTAAGCTTTCATAAAGCTCATCATATATTTAAGCCCCGAGACCATTCCACAGCTTGAAAGGTCGCAGTACATCTCCCTGACCTTATAGCCACGGCTTTGAAGCTCCGCTTTTATAAGCTCCATGCTCTCAGGAGTAGAAACGCTGTTAAGGTCTGCAAGGATAACGAGCTTTTTGTCTATATCCTTTTTCTTTGACAGCTTGTAGCACAGTGGCAAAAGCGTTTTTTGCAGTGCTGATTTTATGTGCTGTCTTATTATACGTTTGCGGCTCTCCATTATCCCCTAAGAAACCTCTTATATATCTTGCCTGTCAGCGATTTCGGCATTATGAAAATGAAAAACTGAAAAGTGCATGGAACAATAAAGTCCCACAGGTTTGAATATCCCATACGGAATATCTTCCACCTGACATTCACAAAGGACTTTGTGTTCGCCCAGTTTCTTCTTCTCTCATAATTGTTCGCCGTAACTCTGTACATCACAAGCGTTTTGTCAAGATTTATTCCCCTTGCGCCGTCCGCAAGCATTTTCACCACGAACTCATAGTCCTCACAGCGTTTTATATTGCTGTAACCTCCCACGCTCAAAGCACGGGATTTCTTATAAACAAGGGTCTGATTATTGAACGGATTTCTCCGCCTTGCATATTTGTGTATCTCTTTATTGGTCAGCGGCGTTTTCTTTGTGGCTATCACTTCGCCCGTCTGACTGTCGAACTCGTCTATATAAGCCCCAAGCATATCTATCTCAGGGTGCTTCGCCAAAGCATAAAGCGACCTTTCACAGCGGTCAGGCTTAGCTATATCGTCAGAGTCCATTTTGACTATATACTCATTTTTGCAGGCGTCTATACCTCTGTTAGCGCATCTTCCTGTGCCAACATTCTCCTTGAGCCTTATGGGGTGAAAGCACTCGTAATTCTCCTCATAGTAGTCTACGACCTCGTCAAGCTCTTTTGTGAGCTTTCCATCGCACACAAGCACAAAATCGTTCGTCACATAGGTCTGTGACAGCATACTCTCGATACTTGCCCTGAGATGTTCAGGCTTCTCTCCTGCATAAACAGACATAAGCACGCTGTATTCAGGCAACTCCACATTTTTCACTACCATAGCGCACCGTCCTTTTTTCATTCTGTCAAAATTATCCCCACAAATCTGTAAGCTATTCCATTATACCATTAAAACCGCTGTTTGTCAACGCAGATAAGGCTGTTAAAACAACACAAAAAGGGCGGCATTTTACTGCCGTCCTTTGTATCAAGACCTTATCCGTCACTTTATGACCTTAGCGCATATCTTTTCGTAATTGTCTATCTTATAGTTGAGTCTGTCGATAGTCGCAGCTATCTCAGCCTGCTTTTCAAGGAGATCTTTTCTCTGCTCTATAAGCAGATTTTTTCTTGCCTCGATAGTGCTGTCGCCCTGCTGATACAAAGCAACATACTCTATAAGGGCTTCTATTTGCAGACCTGCGCCTCTCATGCACTTTATAAACTCTATCCAATTGCATGAACTTTCATCATAGTCCCTAAGACCGCTTTTCGTTCTCGGCACAGGCGGGATAAGTCCTATACGCTCATAATATCTCAGTGTATCGGGTGTAAGCCCGTATTTCTCACTAACTTCAGAAATAGTCATAGCTTTCTCCTTTTAACAACACCACATGGGGTTTATGTGATATTGCCTATTGATTTTTCAATTATATTTTACTACCTGGAGTTAGCTCCAAGTCAAGACCTTTTCTATAAAATCGTCGATATGCACAAATCGTCATGCAAAATTTGTTATCACCGACAATATTTTAACGCTAGTCCGACACATTAAGAAAATCTTATGAAACAATTAAGCTAATACTCATGCGAAAACCTCTTCATTATGGTATCATTGATACAGCAAAAGCAAAGGAGCGGTCATTATGACAAAGAAAAACAAAAAGCATATCGTAATCGCCACTGCAATCATTATTTTGGTTGTGGCATTGCTTATATACAGATATTACATTCCTGATATGAAGCCCAAGAAGCAGTTCACACCTGCATCAGTGGAATACACCTATGACGACAGCGTGACTTCATCTCAGCTTGCAGAGTATAATGCCCGGCAGGACTGGCAGCTCACATTGGTGAACAATGACACGCCTATATGCGATAATTGCTCAGTGATACTCACCGCCCTTGACAATGGTCAGGCAGTGGACTGCCGCATTTACCCACAGCTTCAGAAAATGTTTGATGACGCACGCTCGCAGGGATATATCCAACTATCACATCATCGTTCCGCACCGCAGAGGATCAGCAGGACATACTTGAGAGCAAATATGAACACTATCAGAAAATAGGCTACAGCGACAAAAAAGCGAAAGCCTATGCGGAAGAATGGGTGGCAATGCCCGGCACAAGCGAACACGAGCTTGGTCTGTGCGTTGATATCGCAAGCGGTGACAGCAGAGTTACAAATCAGGAAGTATGGGATTGGCTCGCCAAAAACAGCTACAAATATGGCTTTATAGAGCGTTACACAGCCGAAAAGCAGGATATTACCGGTATTATTCCAGAAGAATGGCACTACAGATATGTTGGCGAAAAGGCGGCAAAGGAAATGTATGAAAATGGCCTCTGCCTTGAAGAATACTTGCAGAAAGCGTCATAAAAATGAAATTATGTACCCATTGTTTGATATGTAATACTGCGGGCGAACGCTGTTCGCCCCTACCACTTATTGATATGCGATTTTGTGTAGGGGCGACCTGAGGTCGCCCACTAATTATTTTCTTTGCAACACTCACAGCACTGTATCTCCACGATGCAGTGCTTTTATTTTGCATATATTTTCTTCAATATCCTTATCATATCCTTTGCCTGCTTTTCAAGCTGTGACTTGAGATAATACACCCCGAAGGACACTTCCCTCACGCCATTTATAGGGATACATTTAAGCGGACCTCTGTAGGTTTCCCCTATCATAGGGTAGACAAAAAAGCCTATCCCTGCCTCCGCCATTGTGATAGCACTTTCATAATCGCCGCAGAATGTTATCTTTTCCACATTTCCCTGTGCAAGAAGTTTGTGCTGAAATGAGAAAACCTCTTCAGGACAGGTGTGCCGCTCTATGAAAAGCGGTCTTCCTGAAAAGTCCTCTATGTCAAGGCTTTCAGCCGCCGCAAGTGGGTGATCCTTTGTGCAAAGGCACATGAGCGGACAGCGGCAAAGCTCAGTGTAATCAAAAGGCTGTTTATGAGGACTTTTAAATGACAGAAGAAGCTGTATTTTCTGATCTTTAAGCTGATTGTCTATAGACTTGAAAGGCAGAATATGTATTGACGGCAAAAGATCATCATAAAGCCTGGACATTTCTCTTAGGGCAGGAGTCAAAACGTTCAGCTCCGCCTGATTGTGACAGCCTATGCTTATCCTCACAGGTTCGTCCTCAGGCTTTTCTGACAGCCTGAATTTTGCCGAGCCTGCTATTTTTAGTATCTGCTCTGCGTCTGAAATAAACATTATACCCTCTCTTGTGAGTGAAACGCTCTTGCTCGTTCGCACGAAAAGCTTCACCCCTAGCTCGTCCTCCAAAGAACCTATCTGGTGGCTCACCGCAGGCTGAGTGATGCTCACAGATTCCGCCGCCTTGGAAAAGTTAAGATACTGCGCCACAGCCAAAAAGCACTCCAATTGTACAGTATTCACAAAAAACGCCCCTTTATGTTTGTTCATTTCCGCAAATTGTTTCGTTTGGTAAACAATTCTTAATAAAAATTAAATTTGATAGCAATCTATAAAATTCTTTTATTCATTATAACATATTTGTATTTCACTTTCAAGTAAAAGTGTGATATTATTAATTAAAGCAAAATGTTAGGCACAAAAATGTAAGGAGGCGAACAATTTGGCAGATAACAGAAAAAAGAACATTCTGCGGTATTCCAAATACATTCATCTGAAAATAGAATGCGAGATAAACACCATGCTCGCAGGCAAGGGTATAACCGCCGCTCAGAGCCATGTGCTTATGTACATAATGGAACATAATGGCGAGCCTGTTTTCTCAACGGCGATACACCACGATCTGAATATTTCCCGTGCGACGGTATCAGGACTTATAAAAAAGCTCCGTGCAGGAGGATATCTCTCCTATGAGGGCAGTGATGATGACGAGCGTCACAAGAAGATAATAGCAACCGAGAAAGCCTATACCCTCCAGCAGGACATTTGCGACTGTCTTAAAAAGATAGAAACAATGGCTTTCCGTAATTTTACAGATCAGGAGCTTGACGAAATGGAACGGCTCCAGAAAAAGATGATAGACAATACAATATAAAAATAAGCGAGAGGAGGGATCTGGCTTGAAAGAAATACTAGCACAGATCAAACAGTACAAGAAGGACTCCATTCTGACCCCTGTCTTTACCGCACTTGAGGTCTTTATGGAAATGCTTCTGCCTTTTATAATGGCGAAGATAATCGACGACGGCATTGAAAAGGGCAACATGACAAACGTTTATATTTTTGGTGGCGTAATGGTAGTGGCGGCAATGGTCAGCCTGCTTTCGGGCTTTCTTGCAGGAAAATATGCGGCTTCGGCTTCATCAGGCTTTGCCTGCAATCTTCGTGAAGCTATCTACCGCAAGGTGCAGACCTATTCGTTCTCAAACATCGACAAGTTCAGCACCGCAGGTCTTGTAACAAGAATGACAACTGACGTTACAAACGTTCAGAACGCATACCAAATGATAATCCGTATCGCAGTGAGAGCGCCGCTAATGCTCATCTGCTCAATGGCAATGTGCTTTGCAGTAAGCGGCTCAATGAGCATTATATTCCTTGCAGCTATCGTTCTTCTTGGCATAGTTCTTGGAATCATCGTTAAAAAGACGATGAAAGTTTTCACAGAAGCTTTCAAAAAGTATGATGACCTTAACGCAAGCATACAGGAAAACGTATCGGCTATCAGAGTTGTAAAGGCATATGTAAGAGAGGACTTCGAGCAGAAGAAATTCAAGAAAGCTTCGGGCAACCTCTACAAGATGTTTGTAAAGGCTGAGAGCCTTATCGCACTGAATAACCCTGTTATGATGTTCGTTATCTACTCCTGCATAATGCTCATAAGCTGGCTTGGCGCAAAGAATGTTGTTGCAGGCACTATGAAAACAGGCGAGCTTTCATCTGTTTTTACATATGTTATCTCCGCCATGATGTCACTTATGATGCTCTCTATGATATTCGTTATGATATCAATGAGCACAGCAAGTATCAGACGTATCTCAGAGATACTCAAGGAAACACCTGATCTTCACAACGGTGAGAACCCAGCAAAGGATATGAAAGACGGCTCTGTTGACTTCAACAATGTAAGCTTCTCATACAAGCATGGAAGCGGAAAAATGGTGCTTAACAATATCGACCTGCACATCAAGTCTGGCGAAACTATCGGCATCATAGGCTCAACAGGCTGCGGAAAGACCAGCCTTGTAAATCTTATCAGCCGTCTTTATGACGTTGACGAAGGTTCTGTGTGCGTTGGCGGCAAGGACGTAAGAGATTACGATATGGAATATCTGAGAGATCAGGTTTCTGTAGTATTGCAGAAAAACGTGCTTTTCTCAGGCACTATCCTTGACAACCTACGCTGGGGCAACGAAAACGCCACAGACGCCGAGTGTATCGAAGCCTGTGAGGCTGCCTGCGCTGACGAGTTCATTGAACGCTTTCCTGACAAGTATGAAACTTATATCGAGCAGGGCGGTACAAACGTATCAGGCGGACAGAAGCAGCGACTTTGTATTGCAAGAGCGCTTCTTAAAAAGCCAAAGGTTCTTATCCTTGACGACTCCACAAGCGCAGTAGACACTGCAACAGACGCAAAGATAAGAGCGGCATTCGCAAAGTCTATCCCAGGCACGACAAAGTTCATTATCGCACAGAGGATCTCAAGCGTTCAGGACGCCGACAGGATAATCGTTCTTGACGGTGGAAAAGTAAACGGCTTTGACACACACGAAAAGCTTGTTGAAACAAACGAGATATACCGTGAGATATATGAATCTCAGGTAAAGGGCGGCGGAGATTTCGACGTTCAGTCAGCAGGAAAGGAGGAAGCTTAAATGCCTAAGCCAATGAATAAAGAAATGGGCGGCAAGCCTAAAATGTCAGGCGACCAGATGAAAGTCCTCGGTAGAGTAATGAAATATATGCTCAAAAACTATAAATTCTCATTTATAATAGTTGTGGCGTGCATACTTATTCAGGCTGTCACCACACTTGCGGGAATGATGTTCATACAGTCACTTGTTGATGACTACATCACACCGATGCTAAAGACCTCCAGCCATGATTTTTCACCACTTGCAAAAGCTCTCGGCGGTCTTGCTGTAGTATACGTTGTGGGCATTGCGGCTTCATACGCATACAACAGGATAATGGTAAACATCGGTCAGGGTACGCTGAGAAACATAAGAGATGATCTGTTTCTCAACATGGAAACACTTCCTATCAAGTATTTTGACACACACCCGCATGGCGACATCATGTCAGTATACACAAATGACGTTGATACTCTCAGACAGTTTATCAGCCAGAGCATACCTCAGCTTATAAACTCTCTTGCAACACTTATATCCACCCTCGTTTCCATGATAGTCCTCAACATTCCTCTTACCATACTCTCTATCGCAATGGCATTTGTAATGGTAAAGGTGACCAACGATCTCGCTTCAAAGTCAGGAGCGCACTTTGCAGCTCAGCAGCGTGACCTTGGTGCAGTTGACGGCTTTATCGAGGAAATGCTTGACGGACAGAAAGTAGTAAAAGTGTTCTGTCACGAGGATAAGGCAATAGAAGACTTTGTAAAGATAAATGACAAGCTGAGAGTCAGTGCAAACGAAGCTAACAAGTACGCTAACATCATGATGCCGATAAACGCAAATATCGGAAACCTCAGCTATGTGCTTTGTGCCATTGTGGGAGCTATCCTTGCCATAAACGGCTATGCAGGTCTTACCCTCGGCACTATCGTAACATTCGTATCCCTTAACAAGAACTTCACACAGCCTATCACACAGATAAGCCAGCAAATGGCATTCGTTGTTCAGGCTACCGCAGGCGCAGGCAGAGTGTTTGACCTCCTCGACCAGAAGCCTGAAACAGACGAGGGCTATGTTGAGTTCGTTAATGCAAAATATAACCTGAACGGTGAGCTTGAAGAATGCAAAGAGCGTACAGGCATATGGGCTTGGAAGCATCGTCATCAGGCTGACGGCACTGTTGACTACAAGAAAATGGAGGGCGAGGTCGTATTTGACGGTGTTGACTTCGGATATGACGACAGCAAGATAGTTCTTCATGACGTAAAGCTTTTTGCAAAGCCTGGTCAGAAGATAGCTTTTGTTGGCTCAACAGGCGCAGGAAAGACAACTATCACAAATCTTATCAACCGCTTTTATGACATTCAGGACGGCAAGATACGCTATGACGGAATAAACATTACAAAGATAAAGAAGCCTGCTCTGAGAAAAACTCTCGGCATAGTTTTGCAGGACACACACCTTTTCACAGGCACAGTAATGGAAAATATCCGCTACGGCAACCTTGACGCCACCGACGAGGAATGTATGGCAGCCGCAAGGCTTGCAAACGCAAACGGCTTTATAGAAAGACTTCCTGACGGCTACAACACTGTTCTCACAGGCGACGGCTCGAACCTTTCACAGGGTCAGCGTCAGCTCATAGCCATTGCAAGAGCGGCAGTCGGCGATCCTCCTGTTCTTATCCTTGACGAGGCTACCTCCTCTATCGACACAAGAACAGAGAGTCTTGTTCAGGCTGGTATGGACGCTCTCATGCAGGGCAGAACAACATTCGTTATCGCCCACAGACTTTCAACTGTCAGAAACTCAGACTGCATAATGGTACTTGAGCAGGGCAGGATAATCGAGCGTGGCACACATGACGAGCTTATTGCCAAAAAGGGCAAGTATTATCAGCTCTACACAGGAAACTTCGCAGAAGAAACAGCATAAAAGGGGCTATTCCGCCCAAAGAAAAACGCCACGGAGAGAATATCTCCGTGGCGTTTTTGTGCAATAAAAATGCGGCTGACAAAAGCCAACCGCAATAAATCTTATTCTTCTTCCTCTTCGTCCTCATCGAAATCTTCTTCATCGATGCCCATTGGACGAGGCATATCATCTGTCATAGGCTCATCTGCTCTTCTGAAATATGAGTCGAAATCAAAACGTCCCATGCAGATACGCTCCCAGTATGGCTTACCCGGCTCAAGCACCATAACATTATGCTCATGAACTTCGATAACATCATAGATCTTGCCGTATGAATCCTTTACCTGATCGCCCTTTACAACATTGGTCATTATATTCACCTTCCTTGTCATATCTTGAATTATACCACATTATAAGAGCCTTGTCAATCGGCTTGGAAAATTTTTTGCCCTAAATACTTACCTTCTTCACAGCCGACCACTTGCCGTACACTTTGGTCTTGCCAATGGTCTTATAATCCTTGCCTTGACGTAATATGTCTTTTTGCTTTTAAGACCTTTTATTGTGCCTTTGTTCTTTGAGTTTCCGCTGAGCCACAAGGACTTGCTGTTCTTAAAGCCACTGTTGTCGGCATATGACACTTGATAGCCTGAATTTGAGCTGTGCTTTGCAAGAGTGACCGCTATCTTCTTTCCGCTCTTGTCACCCTTGGCAGAAATGCTCTGTCCCTGTGGGTTTATCTTGAAAGTCTTTGTTATCTTACCTGTGTAGCTTCCCTTCCCTGTGACAGTCACCTTAGCAGTGCCTATACCCTTGTTTGCAGAGTAGCTTACAGTATAGTCCCTGTCCTTTTTGAGAGTGACATTTCCGTCCTTTACAGTGACAGCAGGCTTCAGCGCCTTACCTGTCCACACCTGATCTGACACCTTAACAGACGCCTTCTTGACAGATCTTTTCGTTGCTGATCTTACCTTTATCTCATCGGAATATCTACCATATACCCTCTTGCCTGACACATTTTCATAACAGCGTACTTTGTAATAATAATCTGTGTTCGCCTTGAAAAATCCATCTGTAAACTTTCCTTTTGCAGTCGTCCCCACGGCAGAATATTTTCCCTTTGCGCCTGTTTTCCTGTATATCTCATAGCCGCATTTGTTAGTTGATCTGCCAGAAAAGCTGATCTGTATATCCGTGTTATTCACAGAATTAACAGACAATCCTGATACTCTCGGCAGGCTGATAGAAGAATCAGCGCTCTTTGACACTGCCGCAGACTTTGAGCCGTTCACAGCGTTGTCTTTCAGCGAAGCCTTGCTGTGAGAGCTTACGCTTATGCCGCTTTTTCCTGAGCCACTTATGCTGTTTGAATTTACACTCACAGAACTGCTGTAATTTGACACGCAAATGCCGTTCTGCTTGCTGATTGATATCTTATTTAAACTTAGAGCCACACTGCCGCAGTGGTCTGTAACAAGCACACCATGCTTGCCTGCGCCAGAAACAGTGTTTGAGGTTGCCTTGCCCGAAGCGTTCTTGCTGAACACGATACCATGCCCCACGGCATTTTTAACTTTGTTGCCTGAGCACTCGCCCTTTGAGCCGTTATAAATAAGAATGCCCGTGTCCCCCGCCTTTGAAATGCTGTTGGACTTTATCACAGCTGAAGAATTTGCAGCCACTGCTATGCCATGCTTTTTCGCTGAATTTACGCTGTTTGAGCTTGCACTATTGTTCTCAGAGCCGTTGTAGATATTTATTCCGTTCATTCCAACGTTTTCTATGGTATTGTTCTCAAGGGTATTCCCTGAGCTGTCAGTAAGGGAAGCACCGTTTCTGGCTGAGCCTGAAATGTAGTTATCTGTTATCTTTATATTGTCGCACTCGTTGAGAGTAAGACCATTTTTATCCTTGTAATTAACACCGTCCTGCTTTGTAACGAGAATATTTGATTCGATACTGCAATTCTCAGCGTCATTAAGTGCGATAGTGGTTCCGTTGCTCTCGATTCGATTTTCGACGATCTTTACTCCTGCCACTCTGAAATTATAGTCAGGGATAACACCGTTGTCCTTGACCTCATACCCTGTCAGGCGTATGCCGCTTGTAATGCCATATTCGTCATCACCGCTTACAGAGATAGTGTTAGATGAAATAACAGAGTTTGCATCGTCATCAAAGCCGTCAACTGCTTCCTCCATAGACTTCACCACAGGAGGATTGAAATTGTTGTTAGGCAGGCTGGACATTGCCTTGAACTCTATACCGCTTGCGCAGTTTGTGATAGTGTTATTTGTTATGGTACAATTCTTGTAATTGTACATTATCATTGCCATATCGTCGAGATTCTCAAAAACATTGCCTTTGATAAGGATATCTGTGTAATAGATACCAAGAGTGGCGGAATGAGAACCAAGACCTCTGCAAATGCCAGAGAAAAGATTATTCTTTATGACCACATTTTCGCATGATGTATCGTCAAAAGGCGCATAGCCTGCAAAAACTCTGCTGTTGTTCATGCAATCAAGCTGAATGGCTTCTTTTTTCCTGTAGCCTGTATATCCTGTAAAAGTACAGCCCTCTATGGTGACGTCAGCCGCACCGCCTATCTCCATATGATGACCGTTCTCGTTATTTTTGACGTGCATATCTCTCAGAAGAATATTTCTGCAATGTGCAAATCTGATATTTGAAAAATCTGCGGTATTTGGCCACTGGTCTGTGTTTCCGTTCCAAAGCCCGCCCTCGACGATAACATTTTTAACGCCGTCATAGCCGCCGATACCATTATTATCGCACCTGAGCATAGGTCCATAGGAAATGCACCTTTTTATCTCAACGCCCTCTTCACAGTATATCCAAGTATCGCTGTATACCACAAGTGCAGAAGAAATAAGATACGTTCCCTTTGGTATCACGACCTTTGTGAAAATGCCCTGTCCTGAATTTTCCTGTGCAGCGTCAAGTGCCTGCTGTATCTGCTTTTCGGTCATGGCGTTTCCTGTGTTGTCTGCACCGAAGTCATTAACCACGTTATAAGTGACGATTTCCATGCCGTCTGTATCAAAATACGCACCTGTCACAGCCGTATCTGCCGCTTCTGCCACCGATGTTATAGCCGTAGAGAAGCCCTCTGGAATCACTGTGATAACGAGCAAGAGCGTTGTCAAAAGTGCCGCTATCCGTCTGAAAACGTTTTTTTCACTGATAATTCTGTAGTCTTTAATGTTCATTCTTCTGTGTTCTCCTTAAAGTTCGGCTATATTTTTCTTGCCGCTGACAATTATTCGTACAAATAGTATTATAAATCATTTATAAGTATCTGTCAACAAACGCTAAACTTTTCGTGAACACTGCACAAATTTGGCTGTGTATTTTTGGCACAAAAAAAGCTCCCCTGACGCATAAACGTCAAGAGAGCCTTTGAAGCAAAATATTTTACTGCACTTCCACTTTTTTGCCCATGATAGACCTGATAGCGTGGACACGGCACACCTCTGCACACTTTCCGCAGTTTGTACACTTGTCATAGTCGATAACAGCGTGGTTGTTCTGCACTGTAACGGCACCTGACGGACAGTTTTTCTCGCAAAGCTTACAGCCTATACAGCCGTTAGGACAAACAGACCTTGTCACTCTGCCCACATCTCTTGATGAACAGCAGATATCCACAGCCTGAGAGATCCTTCTCACTGCGATAAGACCATTTGGACAGGCTTTTGCGCAAAGCCCACAGCCCATGCACTTTGCTTTGTCGATAACGGCAATGCCGTCAACGATAGATATTGCCCCCTGAGAGCAGACCTTGATACAATCGCCGTAGCCTAAACAGCCGCTTGTGCAAAGCTTGCTTCCGTCATAAAACCTGTTGCACGCCACACAGCTCTGAATGCCGTCAAAATCGTATTTATGCGGTGTATGAGAGCAATCTCCCGAACAGCGCACGAAAGCCACCTGTGGCTCTGTTACAGTCACTTCAACGCCCATTATCTCGGCTATCTTCTTTGCAGCAGCCTCGCCTCCAGGACGGCAAAGGTTACATTCCGCACCCTTGTTCACGATAGCGTCGGCATAGTCTGCACAGCCTGAAAAGCCGCAAGCACCGCAGTTTGCCTGCGGAAGCGCTTCTGCGATAGCGTCAACACGCTCATCCACCTCAACGGCAAAAACCTTTGAAGCCACCGTCAGCAGAACGCCTGCCAATATGCCCAAAGCGGCAAATATAGCCAAAGGGATCAAATATTCCATATCATTCTCCTCTTTCAGAATTTCAGTTTTTGTTGTGTTTCATTATATTATTATCCATAAAATCAAGGGTCATCTTAATGCGGTTTTTGATATTAACGTCCGCTGTTCCCGAATCGTGATCGACCGCCGTTATGATGCTGTCTGGGTAGAGCTTTTTTATACGCTTTATTATGCCTCTTGCACAGGTGTGGCTCACAAGGCAGCCAAACGGCAACAGCATCACAACACCTTTGCAGCCGTTCTTCAACGCTGAACACATTTCTGCACCGATAAGCCAGCCGTCCCCCATTGTTTCGCCAAGGCAGCCAAAGTTTTCACCGTAGCTTTTCAAGGATCTATAGTCTTCCATAGGCTCGAAACCGTTTTGTACAAGTGCAGAATTCATTTTGCACCAAAGCGTTTTCATATAGGCAATAAGGACTTTTGCTCCCACACCTGCCAAGGTTTTTCTTCCGTAAATGTTATCATCATTTGTACAGGAATCGGCAAGGTACATTATGTATGGAACAAAGCCGCTCATATATATCTGACAACCGAGATCACGGAGGTATTTCTCCGTTTCGCCGTTGCCGAGAGCACAGAATTTTATGTAAAGCTCCCCTGTTACGGCGACCTTTTTGACCGATCTGCTTTTATCACAATTTATTGTAGCAAAGCTTTCGCATATCTTGCGGAATATGACGCACATTGAGATCGGATCGGCTGCTTTGCCATGCTCAAAGAGCCGTGACAGCCTGCTGTTCCATAGGCGGACTTTATCAAGCGTTTCACCCTTCTTTAGTTCATAGGGTGAAAGCTCATTATAAAGATACAAAAGCAAGTCACTGTAATAGATCGCTGCACAAGCCGTCAGCACCATTTTAGGCGTTATGGAAAATCCGCTGTGTTTCTCAACGCCGCTGACATTAAGTGACACCACAGGAACATTTTGCAGACCGGCTTTCAAAAGAGCTTTTCGCAGCAGCATAATGTAATTGCACGCTCTGCACCCTCCTCCTGTTTGAGGCAGCAGCAGGGCTGTTTTTGCGGTGTCATATTTGCCGCTTTTCAATGCACATATGAACTGTCCTATTATGAGGTTGCAGGGAAAGCAGACATCATTATTTGAATATTCCCAGCCTGCGTTTATCATTTGTGACCGACTGTATTCGTTCACCCCGATAACGTCGCACTTATATCCGCCGCTAAGAAATGCATATTTAAGCAGTGGAAAGTGGAAGTCAAGCATTGATGGTATCAATATAGTGTGGGTCTTTTTCATCGGCTTTGTAAATTCAACCCTTGATCGTTTCATATCGATAAATTATTATCAGATTATTCCCGAAAAGCCCATAAAGCTTAGCGAAACGATAGACGCCGCAATGAGCGTTGCAGGCACGCCCTTGAAAGTTTCAGGAAAATCGCAGTTTTCTATCCTTGCTCTTACTCCGCTGAAAAGCAAGAGGGCAAGAGTAAACGCAAGTCCTGTTCCAAGTGCGTTTGTAAGGGACTGAAGAAAATTATAGCCGTTGTCTATGTTTCCGATAGTAACACCCAGCACCGCACAGTTGGTTGTGATAAGAGGCAGATAAACGCCCAGTGCCTTATAGAGAGGCGGCATCATCTTTTTCATGACTATCTCAACAAGCTGAACGAACATTGCTATAACAAGTATGAATGCCACTGTTTTAAGATACTCTATGCCAAAATGCTCAAGAAGTCTGTATACAGGATATGTGATAGCTGTTGCGCATATCATAACGAATATTACCGCTGCACCCATTCCCACAGATGATTTCATCTGCTTTGATACGCCAAGGAAAGGACATATTCCCATGAACTGAGAAAGCACAACGTTATTTACGAACACACAGCCAATAAGTATAAGTATGTAACTCATTTTTATGCCTCCTCACTCTCTGTTCTGCACTGACCCTTGCACAAAGCTGCATTTGGACAGCCCGAGCAGGATATCTCCTTAGGCGGCTTCTTGTTCGCTATCTTGTTCACAAGTGCGATAAGACAGCCAAGCACGAAAAATCCGCCTGCCGGCATGATGAACACTGTCATAGGATCGTCGCACAGGAAAGGTATCTTGAAGCCGAACCATGAGCCTGTGCCAAGTATCTCTCTTATAGAACCCATTGTGAAAAGTGAAAGTGTAAATCCAAGACCCATTCCAAGTCCGTCAAGTATGGACGGGAATATCTTGTTCTTGCTGGCAAAAGCCTCCGCTCTGCCAAGGATAATACAGTTTACCGTGATAAGTGACAGGAATACGCCTAATGCACTGTAAAGCTCAGGTATATAGCCTTTCATAAGAAACTCGATAAGAGTAACGAAGCCTGCGATTATTACGATAAAACAAGGCAGTCTTACAGCCTTTGGGATAACGTTTTTCAAAAGGGATATAACAAAGTTTGAGCAGACAAGCACGAACGTTGTGGCAAGTCCCATTCCGATACCGTTTTTCGCCATTGTTGTGACCGCAAGGGTTGGACACATACCAAGAAGCGTAACAAGCGTCGGGTTTTGCTTTATGATACCCTTTGTAAATTCATACAGATTAGAATTTTTCTCAGCCATTGAGTATCTCCTCCTTATGCTCGTCAAAAAGCTTCACAGCCTTTTTGCACGCAGATTTCATTCCCTTTGAAGAATAGGTGGCAGCGGTAACATTGTCGATAGAATTTTCATCAGTGTCAACACCAAAGCCCTTTAGCTTTGAAAGAAAACTATCGTCCTGCACCTTTGTGCCAAGACCAGGAGTTTCGCCTATAGAGAGAAATTCTATCCCCTCCACAGTTCCTTCGCTGTTTATACCGATAAGCAGATGAAGTCCACCCTTTGAATAGCCGTCCTCAGTTATCTCGATAACGCATCTGCCGTTATCTTTATCTGCGATAATGGAGTTCACGCCCTCTGCATCAAATGTGACCGGGGTCTTGCCGTCACCCTCGCCGTCAAGCATTATCTCATAATCGCCCTTGCCGAATATCTCCTCACAGCCCTTTTTCATATCGTCTGTAAGAACACCTGTATTGTCAACATATGTGGCATTATAGGCAAGCACCAAAAGTCCGCTGACAACTATACATATTATAGTCAGAACCAATGGAGGCATTATTTTATCTTTCATTCAGACTTCGCCTCCTTCTTCTTTGTTATAGCCCCTAAAGGCTTAGTTTTTGTTATCATGTCGATATATGGTGTAAGTATATTCATAAGCAGTATTGAGAATGAAACACCCTCAGGATAAGAGCCAAAGAAACGAATCACGCAGGTTATCACGCCGCAGCCGATACCGAATATCACCTTTCCTGTTTTTGTAACAGGAGTTGTAACATAGTCAGTTGCCATGAAGAATGCACCGAGCATTACACCGCCTGCAAGTATCTGATAGATACCGTCCTCGCCGCAGAGGTAAGAGAACACGAAAACTGTGCCGATAAATGCAAGAGGTGTATGTACTGAGATTATCTTCATCATTATAAGGTATATGCCGCCAATGAGCAAAGCCGCCGCAGACACCTCGCCAAGACAGCCGCCTACTTTTCCAAGGAAAAGATCGAGATAATCGGCAGGGGCGGAATGTGCCGCCGCAAGAGGTGTTGCACCTGTTACGATATTGTCAGGGTCATAGAAAGGCACTACCCAATGGGTCATGTTGCCTGTGAAAGCAAGCATAAGAACTATTCTTCCCACGATAGCAGGGTTGGCAAAATTCTGTCCCAGACCGCCAAAAAGCTGCTTTACGATTACGATAGCAACGAATGTGCCGATAGCAGCCTGCCAGTAAGGCATTGTCACAGGGAGATTGAACGCTAAAAGCATACCGGTCACAAGTGCCGAAACGTCCTTTGTGGAATCAGGTCTTTTCATTATAAGATTGCAAAGCCTTTCCCATATGAGTGCCGTTATCATGCAGAAGCCTGTGAGCATGAGCGCACGTCCGCCGAAAACATAGGCAGACATTGCAAGTGCAGGGCAAAGTGCCACAAGCACATGGGTCATCACCTTAGAGGTAGAAATATTATCCCTTATCTGAGGTGAAGGGCTGACAAGCATTTTTTCCATATTTTCTTACCTCCTTATGTTCTTATGAAAGCTTTTGCAAGCTGATTTTTCTCTGCAAGATCTCTCTTTGCAGGACAGACGTATGAACATGAACCGCAGTTCATGCAAAGACCCACCTTGAGCTTCATAAGAGCCTCTTTGTCACGCCTGTCATAAGCCTTTTCAAGCTCTGTAGGCATAAGATTCAGCGGACAAGCAGAGATACATCTTCCGCACTTTATGCAGTTTGTCTGTGTGCACCTGTCCTCGATGCCCTTTTTCTTATCAGCCTTTTCACCAAATGCAAGAATGGCGTTTGTGGTCTTTGTCACAGGGGTGTCAAGCTCATAAAGGCACATTCCCATCATAGGACCGCCAAAAAGGGCTTTTCTAACCTTTTCTTTATCGCAGTCACCGAATTTCAGTATATCCTCCGCAGAAGTTCCTATAGGTACTCTCACGTTGCAAGGCGTTGAAACCACGTCACCGTCAACAGTTATACGCTTTGATATGAGTGGCATACCTGTTTTGGAATACTCGCCGATAAAGCCTGCTGTGGTAACGTTCATTACGATAACGCCCTGATCTGACGGAAGCTGACCCTCGCCAACTACACGTCCCGTGGCGTTGAATATTATCACCTTTTCTGCGCCCTGAGGATAGCAAGACTTCAGCACTTTTACTTCAATACCCTCATCATCAGCCGACTTTTCACGCATAAGCTTAATAGCCTGCGGCTTGTTGTCCTCGATACCGATAACGACCTTTTTAAGCCCCAGCATATCACGCACGAGCTTTATTCCGCACATAACATCGTCAGCGTTCTCCATCATCTCACGGTAGTCGCTTGTTATGTAAGGCTCACACTCGGCGGCGTTTATAACAAGGGTATCGACCTTGTATTTGTTCTCGTCAAAGTTGAGCTTTATGTGCGTCGGGAAGCCTGCGCCGCCCATTCCGCAGCAGCCTGACTGCCTTACGGCTTCGCAAAGGCTCGCTTTGTCTGTTATAACAGGCGGCTTTACGTCAGGTGATACCTCCTGCTCTCCGTCGGTGTCGATCTCCACCATTTTGCACACCTTTCCGCCTGCTGTGAGCAGTTCGGATATCGCCGCCACTGTGCCTGACACAGACGAGTGAACAGGGCATGACATAAAAGCGTTGCTTTCGCCTATGACCTGTCCCACAAGCACTCTGTCACCCTTGGCAACTGTCGGCTCGCAAGGTGCTCCCATGTGCTGTGACATGGATATCTTCACTCTTGCAGGCAGCGGCATGGCGATAGTTTCGCTGTTTTCCGTCCCCTTTTTGTGGGAAAGAAAAATGCTGTTGAGTTTCATAATTTTCCCCCTTATCATACTTTATGACTATTCAAACCTGAATTTATCATCACTTATACTTATCCTGCTCTTTATACTGTCAGAGCAATAAACTACGCCATTTTCATCAATGGCAATAACTTCTATATCTTCATCACTGAGCCACCTGTCAAGCTCACCGCTTCCGCCAATAAAAATGCAGGTAGACAGAAAATCGGTTTCAATGCCGCTCTGCCCCACAACAGTTACAGAAACAAGGTCTGTTTCACATGGATAACCTGTTGTCAGGTCAAAAATATGGCTCCACTTTTTGCCTGTGCTTCAAAATAACGCTCATATCCCCCGGAAGTGGAAACAGAACCGCCGCCGCTTGTGAAGCTAAGGCAGGTGTTATCGTTATCAAAAGGGTCTGTGACTGCGACCTTGAAATCTGTTTTATCAGGCTTCTGCCCGTAAAGAAGCGTTGACGAGCCAAAGCTCACCACCGCACAATCGGCTTTTTCGCTATCCAAAAGCTTTTTCACTTCGTCAAGGGCAAAGCCCTTTCCGTCACAGCCCACGTCTATCTGTGTGCCGTTTTCAAGGACACATTCGCTCCCTGAAAGCTTTATATTCTCATATCCCACAGCGGAAAGAGCAGTCTGTATCTCACTTTGCTCAGGCACTCTCGGTTCTTCACCGGTGACGTTCCAAAGTGCTGTCAACGCCCCTGCGGAAATATCCGCTCCGCCGTATTTTTTTGTAAGCTCTATGCTCTTTTCTATAAGCTGTGCAGTTTCCTCAGAAAGCTCAAGCCTGCCGCTCTCATTGAGCCGTGATAACTCCGAGCCTTCCTCATAAGGCGAATAAAGCTTTTCCAAAGCCTTTATCCTGTCCTTCACCGCCTCAGCGTCGCCGCCGTATACAGCCGCCGTGCATGGGCAATCCATGGCGAAAAATGTCGCCTCGTCAGGCTTTTTATCTAAGTGCATCATAACCGCTCCGCACACCATAAGAGCCGCCGCACACGCTGCCGATACAAACAGCCGCCTTTCAGGCTTTTTCATTTTTATACCTCACTTGAAATTAGTTGAAAAGTGTGTTATAATATCCGAAGTATGATAGCATCGGTATCAAAATTCTTATGTGCAAGCGAGCAAAATGTGTTCGCACTCTTTGATAAACGCCCTCAGTTCAGGATTTTTCCCCACTGAAACCTCAAGCCTGTTCACCTTTTTTCCTGCCATGCCAAGGATCCTGTCAAGGTCTTCAGGCTGAGCGGAAAGATATTTTACACAGCGTTCCATGGTTTCCTCAGTGTCAAGCTCAAAAAGCTTGTGGGAGTTGTGAGGATTTTCAGAGTAAAGCTTTCTCAAAAGCATATAGGTGCATATTTTCACCGCCATGTCCGTCTGAGTTTCAAGACCCTTTATGCCGCTGTCTTTTATAAGCTCCCTCAGCAGCTCGCTTCCCTCGTCCGGACAGCCTAACGCAGAGTTTTTTTCTCTGACCTTGACTAAACCGAACACATCTTCATAGGAAGCACCGTAAAGCTTTATAAGAGCAATGATGATATTGACGTTCTGCTTTTTGCCGTGTTCAACGGCTGATATGCAAGACTGGCTGGTGCCGACTGCTCTGGCCGCACGGCTTTGTGTATAGCCGCTTTCTATCCTCGCGGCAGTAAGCTTCTCACCTATCCTGAGAGTCAGCTCATCTTTGCTGTCATTGCTCATGTAATATCTCCCATATATAAAATCATATTGGTTTTTCAACCATTATTCTATTATACTATAAATTTATGTATTTGTAAATATAAAATCTATAAAATGACGTATTTAAGTGAAAAAAATTTGTGCAGGTTTTAAAGCACTTATCATAAAAGAAAAAAGAAAGCAGGTATTTTAAATATGAAAGGCTACAGAATAGCATTTATCCGTCACGGAATGACGCAGGCAAATCTTGACGGACGTTATATCGGTACTACCGACTTGCCCCTGTGCAGAGAGGGTGCTGACCAGCTTTATGAAAAGATAGAAAAGTATGATTACCCTTCGGTGCAGAAGGTCTACACCTCGCCTTTAAAAAGGTGCAAACAGACTATATCTATACTCCAGCCTAACAGGCTTGTGGCTGAGATGCCTGAGCTTCGTGAAATGGACTTCGGCAAGTTTGAGAACAAGACCGCTGATGAGCTTATGAACGACCCTGATTATGAGCAGTTCATAAAAGGAGGACTTGACAATCCTCCGCCGAACGGCGAATCAACAAGAGATGTCATAAACCGCTGTTATGAAGCTCTGAACATCATCATTTCCGATATGATGTACGAGGGCCTTACAAATGTTGCGGTATGCACCCACGGAGGTCTTATAATGAATATGCTGGCAGGCTTCGGCGTGCCGAAAAGGAAGCCTATGGACTACGCCTGCGATTTCGGTGAGGGCTTTGAAGTCATGGTGACAGCTTCCATGTGGCAGCGTTCAAACGCTTTCGAGGTAATAGGAACATATCCGCCAAAATATGAGGAAATGCCTGATTACACTGTTGAGGATTATTATACTGACGAAGAGGATAAGTAAGCAGTAAAAAACAGAAACGAGGGGGAAAAGGCTTGACAAACAAAGAGATAAAACTGTCAGCAAGAAAAAATATAAGCCAGAACATGGGAAACTGCGTATCGCTTACGGCATTTTTGTTTGCGGTGTTTGTATTTCTTGGTCTGTGCGAGCTTGCCCTTTTTATGCTTTTCAAACGCATCGGCTGGGAGTACTTTTTCTCGTGGCAGGGAATAAAAGATCATGTTTCCGTAAGGCTGTTCTGGTTTCTTGACCTCATTGTCATTATACCTTTTGCAGCTTTTGAAATGTGGACTGTCCGCAGATTTTTTGTTGATATTGCAAGAGCAGACAGCTATGTGGGATCGAGGCAGTATATAAACTCACATTCTTATGTATATTATTCCCACACCATGTTTTCTTCCATTATAATTAATTCACTGAAATTATTTTCCGCAGTACCTTTCGCTATCTCAACCTACAGCGTGTATTATTGGGGCTGGGTATGCAAGCTCAGCGAGCTTACCTCCGCAGGTCTTCTTTGTTTCATGTTCTCACTCGGTCTGTCTGTTGTGTTTTTCGGACTTATGGTGCATTACTGGATATCCCTTGCCCTTGCGCCATATATAATGACTCTAAACCCACGCACCAACATTTTTGACGCCTGCGATCTTTCTGTAAGGCTCATGGACGGTCAGCATGGCAGATATATCTCGTTCCTGCTGAGCTTTGTTATGTATATCCCCGCACTTCTGTTAGTATATCCTGTTTTTATCATCTATCCATATTTCAGACTAAGCTATATAGTGTTTTTGCAGGATATAATGGGAAGCTACTGGCAGGACAAAATGCCGTCAATGATAAAGCGCTGGAGGAAATACAGCAAATGACTGTGACAATAACAAAAGAAGAAAATGAAAAAGCCCTTGAATGTGTACTGCGTTCAAGGGGCTTTTCAAAAAGGCTCATAACAAGGCTCAAACGCACTGAAAACGGCATGACAAGAAAGGGCGTCCTTATCCGCACTGTTGACCTTGTGTATGAAAATGACATCATCATGATAAACGAGGGTGACGGTGAAGCTCTTGACCCTAATCCTGACCTGAAAGCTGATATCCTCTATGAAGACAGCGAGGTGGTGGTGTTCTCAAAGCCGCCTTTTATGCCCTGCCACCCATCAATAAAGCATCGTGACGATACGCTGGGAAATCTTTTTGCCGCACTTTATCCAAGCCTCGCTTTTAGACCTGTCAACCGCCTTGACCGCAACACGAGCGGCTGTGTGCTTGTGGCAAAAAGTCAGCGAAGCGCCGCAATGCTCCAAAAAAGCTTTGAAAAGACCTATGTTGGAATAATAAAAGACCTGCCCCACTGCGGCGGGCGTATCTGTGCGCCTATCGCAAGGGAGCAGGAAACTATAATAAAACGCTGTGTGAGGGCTGACGGACAATATTCCGCAACGGATTATCTTGTACGCAAAAGGCTGGGAGATCTTTCTCTTGTGGACTTCTTTCTTGAAACCGGCAGAACGCACCAAATAAGAGTACACTCGGCTTTTATGGGCTGTCCTCTCCTGGGTGATGACCTTTATGGTGAGGCAAGCCCTCTTATAAGCCGTCAGGCTCTCCACTGCGAGAAAATGACTTTTCAAAGCCCCGAAAACGGCAGGATAGTGACTGTTACCGCACCGCTTCCCGAGGATATGCTCTGTCTTATGACACCCGACAGGTGATATCCGTTTCAAGCTCCACCGAGCCTAGCACTTCATCAAGGCGGTCGGCATACTTCAGATAGCTTTGCGGATATTTGTGACGGAAAAGCCGCCACACATCAAAAATATCCGTCCTGTTCTCATACAGGGCTTTGTTCCACACCCCTGTGATGTTTTCTTCAAGACGCTGTTTCACAAGTGCTGCAACCTCGTCTGAACTTTTCTCGTCACGGATATCAAGAGAAGTGTGTGCAAGAACAGTGAGCTTCAATCTGCATACGAGCCTGCCGTTCTCGTTATCAAGCTTCAGGCTGTGGCTGTCAGAGGTTATCCTAACGTCCATGGGGCTTCCATTATATTCGATAATATCAGAATACTGCTCTGCCTTTCCCGTGAGCCACAGACAGCCTGATGCGTCAGCGTGGGAAAGATAGCTCTCAAGCACCGTACCTTTTCGTATAAGGGCGGTCTTTTTTATTTCCAAAAGCGGCTCCTGCTGTTCCGCTGACTTTTCCTCATGGCTCTCCGCAAAATCTCCCAGCGGTTGTTTGATAGAGATAACCGGCATTGCGATATACTGCGGTGATCTTATGCAGGAAAGCAGATCGATAAGGCGGCACTCCACCGTTATGCCGTTTCTCACACCCATTTTTATGACCTGTGTGAAGTTTTCTGAGGACATCGTTCCCCTTGTTAGCTGAACGTTCATAAGCTCCTCTGCGGTATTTTCCGCCAAGCAAAGCTCTACTCCAAGAAAAACATTTTTGTCCTTTATAGCAAAAGAGAACAGCTCCTCCGGAGAGGAAAGATCTATATTTTTATTAAAGCATATTATTTGAAGATGGCCAAAAAATATCTCCCTGCCTATCTGATACTGACAGCCCTCAATGGCGTCTCGGATACTCCTGCCTTTGCAATTGACAGTCTGTATATTGGACTGGCTCACATCGAGAGGAGTATCAGAACCCATACTCTGGGTCTTAAAGACCTGCAGTGACACATTGTATTCCCCGTTCTCATAGTCAACGCCCATGGCGTGGCAAAGAACACGCTCCTCGATATCCACCTGCCTGCCGAAAGAGGAAGACAACAGCGTCACTGCTGCGATAAAAAGCACAACAGCCACCTGTATCTTACGCTTTTTCATCAGATCTCGCCCCCTTTTTCACAAATATCAGGCATAGAAGCGGTATTACGCCTCCGAGAAATATGAGTGGGATAGGGCTGAGCCCTGCGTATGCGATGCTCTCCCACTTGTGAGGCAAGAGCCAGAAAAGCGTTGCCGCCGCAGGAATCGCCGCTGTTATTATCACGCCCGAGCCAGAACCGAGCTTAGGAAAAACATATCTCAGGCATCTGCCTGAACAATGGAAATATACTCCCAGCTTATATACCGAGAGCATTACCCACACGCCCATAACAGCGGCGTCATAGCGTTCTATTATGGCAGTGCGTGAAAATGCCGCAAGTGCGAAGAATGGCAGTTTTGCAAGAAGAGTGTAATCTCCAAGTATCATTGTGATAAAGCCTAAGACTATTTCAACAAGGGCAAGCCTTGTGAACAGAAAATACATAGACGTTTTTGCGGCGTTGCCCTTTATTGAGGGTAAAAGAAAAGCTATCACTGCAAGATAAGAGCTTCTTGCAAGCTCGCTGACAGCAGAATGAAAAATGCCTTTTCCAACGTTTCTTTCCGCAAGGTGAAAATCAACGAATGTGAAATCTTCAAGAGAGCTTATAACAAGGATGGATGTCACAAAGAGAAAAAGTACAAAAAGCACTGTCCCCGTTTTTCCTATGACCCCAAGGCCTGACATTGCAACATATATCCCGCAGGCGGCAACGCTGAGAACTATCATGAGCCGTGGTATATAATCAGAAAAATAATAATCCATAAAATAGGTGAAGGTGCCGATAACATAAAATGACACTGTAAGAAAATATGCAAGATACATTGTACAAACTCCCCTGCCTGCCCACTTTGAACGGCTCACCACAAGGGTGCATGGGTCATCATTAGGAAAGCGCTTGTGGAAAGCCGCCATACCGCATATCATAGCTATCTGAAAAACTGTAGACAGCATTGTTCCAAGCATAAGCTCCAAAGCGTTTGCGGTGCTTTCAGGGAGAAATGTCATCATTGAAAAGGCTCTTGTACAGATAAGCATTGCAAAAAACTGCGATGGCGTAAGCTTTTTCATTGGCTTCCCCCCTTTTCGTCAAGCTTGTATTCTTTAATGGTGCTGTGAGTTTTCTCATATGACCGAAAGCTCCGCCTTGAAATAACGTCCTTTATACCCTTTGAGAAAAATGGCGTAACAGGAGCGGTGTAAGATACTGCAAGGTCGTCCATGGAGTTTATATTTATCATCAAAAGCACAGTGCAAAGTGCAATGCCATAAAGCCCCGAGCCGCCGCCCACCAGGATATACACTAGCCTTAATATAGCCGTCTGCTGATAAAGGCTCGGTATAACGAACGATGATGTTGTGGTTATCCCCACCACTATAAGCAGAGGGGCGGACACAAGTCCGCTTTTTACGGCAGCATCGCCTATGATAAGACCGCCCACTATAGAAACAGTGCTTCCCACAGCCTTTGGAAGCCGCAAGCCTGCTTCTTTCATTATCTCAAATAGAAGCATTAGCACAAGCACCTCCACTGTCAACGGATAAGGCGTTGACTCCTCTGAGACTGCAAGATTCAGAAGAAGCTTCAATGTGAAGACCTCAGGGTGAAAGCTCGCCAGTGCAACATACAGTCCCGGAAAAGCCACCGCTAGAAAGAACGCAATATATTTCAGCCACCGCATAAAGGTGACGTAAAAAGGCTTTTCCGCAAAATCGTCCATGGTCTGAAAATTTTCCGCAAAAAGCGATGGGCAGATAAGCACAAATGGCGTGCCGTCCACAAAAACACATATCCTGCCCTGATTTAACCTTGTGCATATCATATCAGGTCTTTCGGAATAAGCCATTTGTGAAAACACTGACGAACCGAAGCCTTCGTCGATAAAAGGTTCGATATATCCGCTTGTGAGAACAGTATCGAGCTTTATGCCTTTGAGCTGTTTTCTCAGCCTGTCCACAGCGTCTGAGCTTGCCCGGTCGCTCATGTAGACCATGCACACGTCGGTGGAAGAACGCTTTCCTATCTGCATCATCTCAAACCGTAGCGATGGTGTTTTCATTCGTCGGCGCACAAGAGAAATATTAGTTCTTATTGTTTCCGTAAAAGAATCCTGTGCGCACATTATAGTCTGCTCGCTTGCAGGCTCAGAAACCGACCGCTTGTCGTAACCTTGGATACCGTAAACAACAGCCTTTGAAAGCCCCTCCACAAATATGACCGCAAAGCCCGAAAACAAAAACTGTATGATGTCACCATAATTAAAGACCGTTTTTCTCTCGGCGGCAAGCAGGCTTTCTTTTGTTAGGAAGTCGAATACCTGCTCTGCATTGCCCTTTGACTTTTGTGCAGAAAGCTCCATTATAGGTCTGAAAATAAGCTCTGACATTGCGCTCGTTGAGATCATTCCCTCTATGGATACCACCGCACAGCTTACGGAGCATATCTTCACATTCATTATGTTAAGATCCATTGAATTGCCTGTTATGGTGCGAAGTGAAGTCATGGCAGCGTCAATGGTCTTATCTATCTCAGCGTTTTTGTAGTTTCTGAAATCGGGTGTATTCATTTTGTTTCTCCTACATGAAATTTTGTTGTATTTATTATCTGCGTCTGTTATCAGAATATTCTGCGTTAAAGCTGCAAAAAATAGCTTTGACCATATTGGAGGAAAACAAAATGCTGATAGTTTTTTTCAGAGCCGTTATACTTTATATACTAATTGTCATAAGCATACGCCTTATGGGCAAAAGGCAGATAGGCGAATTACAGCCCTCGGAGCTTGTTATAACGCTTCTGCTTTCAAACATCGCCACCCTGCCTATCGAGGATATGACTATACCGATGTCAATGGGCATAGTGCCTATATTCACGCTGGTGTGCCTTGACGTTATACTCTCTCACTGCTCGCTTAAATTCAGAGGGCTTAGAAAGCTCATATGCGGCTCTCCGAAAATAGTCGTGTCCCGTGGGATCATAGATCAAAAACAGCTCAAAGACCTGCGTTTTTCTGCAGACGATCTTTTGGAGTCCCTAAGAAGCATGGGTATATTCGATATAAACGAGGTACAGCTTGCGGTGGTGGAAACAACAGGCAAGATATCGGTCTATCAGAAAGCACAGTTTCGACCTGTGAACAATGGCGGAATTGGCATAAAAGACTCTCAGACCGACCCTCCACAGCTCGTTGTCGACAACGGAAGGATAATATACTCCGCCCTTGGTCTTATCGGCAAAGACGAAAAGTGGCTCATGAAAAAGCTAGGAGAAAAGGGTATGCCCCTGAAAGATGTTTACATCTGCACCGCTGACCCCTCAGGCAGATAGTTGCCATAAGAAAAGACAAGAGCAAGAAAAAAGTATAAAGGAGCAATCACAATGAAAAGATTGACCGCCTGCATTATTATCCTCACTGTCATAGCCGCCATGTCAGTGTTCTCCGTATTTGCGGTAAAAAAAGAAAACGATAAGTTCATAAGCCTTGTGAACGCCGCTGAAAACAGCTACAGAAATGATGACAGCGACACAGCCCAAAGGCTCGAAGAACTCGAAAATGCCTGGAATAAATATTATGTAAGAATATCATATATAGCACAATCCTGCACACTTGATGATATCTCCTATGCAGTGGCAAAGCTCCCCGCCCTATTGGAAAAGGCTCTGAGGAATTCTTGTCAGAGTGCGAGAGCATACGCTCATGGACAGAGAAGATATACCACACTCAGTATCCCCATTTATATTCAGTTTTTTAATGCAGAAAAATTGTGTCTAAAACGTTATCAAAGTGTATGATTTTTTCTTGCGTTATTGTACAAATCTACAAAAATCATACAGAACAAGGCGGTTTCAACGAGTTTTTCTTGACATTTCTTTCTGCTAATATTATACTTAGAATGTATGAATAGGATAAAAAATTTTATCCTGTTTAGAAAAGAAGTATCAATGGAGGTATGAAATGAACACTATCAAGTTTTGTGCTAAGTGCGGAGCGCCAATAGGTCCAGAAGAAAAATTCTGTGGCGGCTGCGGTGCGTCTATCGCCGAAATGGAAGCCGAGGCAGGCATTTCCACACAGCAGGCAGCACCTGCTCAGGCACCCGTTCAGCAGGCTCAGCCTGTACAGCAGCAGGCTCCTCAGTATGACCAGCAGTATGCACAACCAGCAAACAACTACACTCAGGCAGCAGCTCCTGCGGCTGCAAAGCCAAATCCTTTTGCTAAGCTTGGCGAATGGGTAAAGGGTCACAAGAAGATAACGCTTATCGCTGCTGCGGCTCTTATCGTTGTTATCGTTGCGATCATCATTCTGTGCAACATTCTTAAATATCAGGTGATCGACGCAAAGGATCTTTTCAAGTTTGAATTTAAGGGCATTGACGGCTGTGGCTATGTTGAGGCAGAGCTTAACTGCTATGACAAGAGCTACTATTCAATGGCAGACGCTACAAGCGCTCTCGGCGACCTTGCTGACGAGGCAGATCTTGACCTTGGCGACCTTGATGATCTTTCCGACTTTGCAAGCTCATCTGACAAGTCATCAAAGGTAAGCAAGTATTTTGCAATTGACAAGAAAACTCTTACAGAAGCATTTAACAAAGCTGACGATTTTGCAGAAGCTAAGCAGATGAGAAATGCCCTTCTCAAAACAAACAGCGACGGCGAGTATAAACTGAAGATAAGCTTTGATAAGAAAGCAAACAAGAATCTTAAAAACGGTGACAAGGTAAAATGCACCGTAAAGTACAACGAAGATTCTCTCAAGGACAAGAACATAAAGCTAAAGAACACTGAGTTTGAGGTAACTGTAAAGGATCTTAAAAACGGTGAGGAGATCGACTTCTTCAAGGGCGTTGAGGTCAAGTTCTCAGGCTTTGACGGCAACGGCTCTGCTGACGTTTCATATGACTCAGCATATCCATTTATCTACTATGATTATGACTACAAGTCAGATCTGAAAAACGGCGACAAGTACACTGTTACAGCTAACATAGACGTTTATGGTGCAGAAGAAAGCGGTGACATGACTTGGTTTGAATATGACGACAAGTATTATACATACAAGACAGCCGACGTTAAGGACGGCAAGGTAACAAAGGATTTCACTGTTGAGGGTCTTGAAAAGACTCAGGAGGTCGACCCATTCGAGGGACTTGAATTTGAATGCTCAGGCGGTGTTCCATTTGTTAAGCCTTACTCAGTAAAGAGCGAGTCTATCCCTGCTGCTCTCAAGGACAATGTTTCTTACTCAGTATCATGCGACGATTATATCGGTATCGGCGGCACATTCAAGGTAACTTGCAGCCCTTATTCCTCACTTGCAAGAAATGGTATCACACTTTCCGGCAAAACTGAAACAAACGACTGGGGCGACACTGTTTATGTTAAGGAAATAACAGTTGACGAAACATTCCCTGCATATGTAACAGCTGACAACGGTAAGGCTGCTATGGACAGCTATCAGTCATATCTCGACGACAAGATCGAAGACATGAGAAAGGATATAAAGGGTCATTACGCTCCATATCCTGCTGACTTTGACGGCAAGGTAACATCTATCGAGTCTTTTGATTACGTTGACACTTATGTTGCGTTCACAAACAAGAAGAATTATGATTCTTGGGAGAACACAAATGCACTCTACAATCTTTACAAGATAACTGTAAAGACAGACAAGGAGAAAAAAGCAGTTTCATTCTATGCTTCGATCTACTGCTCAAATATCGTTGCAACAGGTGAAACATTTACTGAAGAGCCTTACTTCTCAACATCTTACTACAACAAAGAAGCAGATTTCAAGAAGAAGGTAATTGAAGCCGAGGGTTACACAACAACTAAGGCTGGTGCGGCTTCAAAGCCTGCAACTGACGATTCTTCATCGGCTGCAGCAAGCGAAGCAACAACTACGACCACAACAACAGCAAAGACCGATTCTTCTGTAGCAGAAACAACTACATCTGCAAAGGATAAAGCAACAACTACAACTCTCGTTCCATAAGAGTTAAATAGAGAGAAACACGCCGCGGAAATTTTCTGCGGCGTGTGTTTTTATTTCCTGACAACTCTTGAAAACCTTGTCAAAATGTGATATAATATTTGTTACGATAATAAAAAAGCAGCTCCGAAGAGCCGGAGCTGCTTTATGAAACGATCGTTATTTAAGGCACTGTGAACCATTTTCAAAAAGCACTTTGTTGAGCTTTGCCACATCATAGCCTTTGTTTATTGCATCAATGAGTATGCAATCACGGGTGTTTTTAGGATAAAGCTGAGCTTCACCCGCAAGGGTCAGAAGTCGCTGAACGGTATCAACATCAAGCTTCATAGCAAGTGCGATAGCGATTATCTTATCCTTGCTTGGAAGTCTTGCTCCTGCAAATATCTGATATCCATATATTTGATTTAGCTGGGATATTCTTATGACCTCTATCTTTGTCATCTTTTTCTTTTTCACAAGCTCACAAAGATAACGTGCAAAATCCTGTCTGTCAAGAGAATCCTTATTGTTGCTTAGAAAACTGTTGATATCATCGCTTCCATTTAGCTCCTCCATAAGCTGTGTTGTTTTTTTCATGTCACCAGTTCCTTCCTATAATAATTTATTTTTTTACATTTTTACATTGGAGATGAGAAATATGTCACAAAAAAGCTTATATGATTTTGAAACAGAACAGATCGACAAAATGTTCGACTGCAAAAACTATCTATTTAAAAACAGCAAGCACGAAAAAGTCATTTTAGAGAGTGACACAGGTGTAAAAATGGTGCGGCACATTATCTATAAGCCTGCTGACGTTTCTGTATATCAAAGGCTCGCATTGATAAATAATCCATATCTTTGCCGTATCTACGAGATCTCCGAAAGCACTGAAGCGTATACTATCTATGAAGAATTCTGCGACGGCATGACTCTTACGGATTATGCAAACGGCGAAACACTAGCAGAACACGACGCCTGAACATTACCTGCTCCATATGCCAGGGATTGTATGCTCTTCACAACAGCGGCATCGTTCACCGTGATATAAAGCCTGATAATATTATAATATGTGACGACAATAATGTCAAGATTATAGATTTTGATATTTCTAAAATTTACAAATCTAATCAACGCTCTGACACCCAAACTTTGGGAACTGTAGGCTTTGCCGCACCTGAACAATTCGGTATGCAGCAATCTGACGCAAGAACTGACCTTTATTCACTTGCCGTGCTGCTGAACGTTCTGTTAACAGGCGAGCACCCGTCAGTCAAAATGTGCGAAAACAAAAAGCTGTTGAAGATCATCAAAAAGTCACTTTCCATAAATCCGTCTGACAGATACAGCTCGGCTGAGGAAATGTTCAAAGCACTTGACAAAGTCAGGAGGCATTTGAAAAAATGAAAAAATGTCCTAATTGCGGAAGAATTCTTCATGACGATTCCATTTTCTGCTTTGGCTGCATGAGCGAAATAAACAAGAGGCAAGAAATAGTTCTCGCTACCCCAAAAAAAGTGTTTTTAAAAGCAAAAATAACCACACCAATAATCGCTGTGGCATTAATATCCGCAACTGTTTTCGGGGTGTATACTTATAATAACAATAGTGATAAGACCACGGCTGTGAAAAAAAGCACACCTCAATCTACTGCCACTGTCACCACAAATACACCTGTGACAACTACTCTGCCTCCCGTCACCACTGTCATGACTACTACCACAAAAAAGCGTGAGCCTGACAAGTCCGCCCTTGCGTCAGATATTGCAGAAGGGGCGGCATTAGCAGAGTCAAAAGCCGCCGCAGTCACAACCACTACCACTACAGAAAAAGTGACTGAGCCTGAGACAGAGCCTGAGATACAGCAGGATATACCGCAGGAAAACAAAGAAGATACTCAGCAGGACGAGACTGTCGAGCCTGAATATTACTCCCCTGATGGTGCAAGTCAGATGACCCTTGACCTGCTCGATTATGTAAATCCTCTCCGTGAGAAATATGGTCTGAAACCACTCCGTGCAAGCGGACAGTTTGACCAACTGCTGGAAAAGAGCATTTATCCTATGGACGACTACTGCCAAGGCATTGGCGACGTATACGAACATCTCTCTGAGGTCGGTCTGCCTAACAACAGCAAAATACGACAATTCACAGCAAACAACAGCTGTGTTTCAGACTATGACGAGGCATACACAGAGCTTTTTACTTGGTTAAAAAATAATGCAAGCTTCGGTTTCTCTTACGGTGACAATCTGATCAACGGCTTGGAAGATTACACATATCTTGGTGTTTGCTTTTTCCATGATGATATAGTTCAGGAAAGAAAAGACCATATGTGGAATGACCCGGATAATGATGAATACGAATCTATGCCGCTATATCAATGCTATGTTTATGTTATGAAATAAGACGACATTATCCGACTTGAAAACTGCGTCAAAGTATGGTATAATACTTACACAAAAGTGTGAAATAATCTGCAAAAAAAGAGGATAGCTATGGACGAACATATAAATAACGGCAACACGACTGAAAACACAGACAAACAGCCATATAACAACTATGACTACTCTGACGAAGAATACGAAAGAATGCGCATTGAAATGGAAAAACGCCGTGCCGAAAGGCGTGCAAGAGAACACAGGCGTGTTATGAAAAACCGTATCATTGCCATAGCAATTCTTTTGGTGATAATTTTTGTGATAGTGAAAGCCTGCGGTGGAAAGTCAGACAACAAGCCTGCTACTGATTCATCATCACAGACCGAAAGCACAAAGCAGGCGGAAGCAAAGACCACCACCAAAAAGAAAACCTCCGACAACAGCAAAGCAGAGGAAACAAAGCATAAGATAGAGCAGTCAAACGGCATGACCTTTGTTGACGGCATTCTTATCGTAAACAAGACCTACTCCCTGCCATCAGATTACGCTCCGGGCGTAAGCACAATTGCACAGAACGCCTTTGACGAAATGGCAGCTGCAGCGGCTCAGGACGGCATAACGCTGTTTGTGAACTCAAGCTATCGTTCATATCAGGATCAGGAGTATCTTTACAACTCCTATGCCGCAGAGCGTGGCACAGAAGCTGCAGACGAGGTATCTTCCCGTCCGGGACATTCGGAACATCAGACAGGTCTGACCTTTGATGTAAACACCACCGAGAACAGCTTTGCAGGCACTCCCGAAGCCAACTGGCTGGCTGAGCATTGTGCAGAGTACGGCTTTATTATCCGCTACCCTGAGGGAAAAGAGGACAAAACAGGATATGTGTACGAGCCGTGGCATATCCGCTATCTCGGCAAGGAAAAAGCCGAAGCTGTCACAAAGAGCGGACTTTGCCTTGAAGAATATCTTGGTGTCACCTCTGATTACAAATATGCCGAAGATCAAAACTGTTCAAGCCTGAACACTTCCGACACCCAGTCAAATCAGCCTGACGGCTATTATCAGGACAACACAAATTATGATTATCAATACTGATACAAATACAAAGCGGACAGCCACAGGAAAGTGGTTGTCCGCTATTCTTTACCTTGTCATACGGGACGTCGAGAACGCCGTCCCCTACAGCCAAATATCCGTTACTTGTTTTCTGAGCTTTCTGTGCTATCAGAGCTTTCCAAACTGCTGTCATCATAGTGGACAGGCTCAGTTGTAAGACCCTTATCTCCTGCCTCTACGGCTTTCTCAGTCATATCATCAACTATGCGTTTGAAAACTTTGAACGCCTTATCATAATTCTCCTGCATAGTTTCCTTAGAGTCGCCCAAAGTCTTAACTGGCGTTCTCATTGAAAGGTGGATATCATTCGGCATATTCTCGAAGTTAAGCTCCTTTGCCATGACCTCCATGTTCCAGCTCATGCCCATATCATCAACATACTTGTTGTTCGGAAATTCCTTTGGCAACTCAGGAGTCATTATTGACTTGAACTCCTCGTCAGTGTTTGAGTCTGTTATAACAAGTATAGACTCGCCCCCCTGAAGCTGTGCCAAGAACTTAGTGCTGTTCACGTTCTGTTGCTGATAATCGTCGCTGTGAGAATTTAGCGGAATCATAATGACCTCAACATGGACATAACCATTGCCGTCAAGATCATCCGTGTATTTTTCAAAGAACTCCTCCAGTTCCTCCTGACGTGTTTCCAAGCCGTTGTTTGCGATCATAAGCACTGTCAGGTCAGCCTTTTCACGCCTTGCAGCGTCAATAAAAATAAATGCCGCCACCGCTATGATAAATATTGTAAAGATTATCCACACCTTGTTGTGATAAAAGAAATTCTGCACCTTTTCAAAGCCGTGAAGCTCTCTTATCTGGTCATGCTCTTCCTTTATGGAAGACTCGCTTTCGTCGATAACTCCGCTTTTGAGCTTCATAAGCTCGATACGCTCCTGAGCAAGCCTGCGTTCACGTTCCTTTTCTTCCTGACGTTCACGCTCACGTCTTTCAGCTTCCGCCTGCTCTAAAACCTGCCTTTCACGCTCCTCAGCCTCACGCCTTTGCTGAGCCAGCGTGCGCTCATACTCTGCGTCATCAGCGTCCTCCAACAGACCCTGACCCTCCAGACTTTTGTCGAGCTTTGATATATTAATGTCCTTTTCGTCTTTTTTTGACATATCACTGCCGTCCTTTGCGAGATATTTTATATCATATTAGTATAAACCAATAATATTAACTCCGTATTAACAAAAAAGAGATAGCATTTTCATGAAAAATGTCTATATACAATTAAAGATAAAATGTGTATAATATACATAAATCAAATAAATTAAGTTGTGATAATAACAATTTAGTGAAAAGAGGAGAGATAGCAATGCTTGAAAAGATCATACAGAAAAACACAGAAAAATCAGAGATATCCGAACAGCTAAAAGGGCTGAGAGAACAGCTCACCCTGCTTGAAAACAAAATAAAGACCGCAGGAGTGCCTGTTATAATCACATTTGACGGCTGGTCTGCCGCAGGAAAAGGCTCGATGATAGCAAAGCTCATACGCTCTCTTGACCCACGTTTTTACAAGGTGGTGTCATTTCGTGCGCCAAACGAGCAGGAAAAGCGTATGCCATGGCTGTGGCGTTACTGGCAGACGCTGCCGAAAAAGGGCGAGTTTCTTATCCTTGACCGAAGCTGGTATCGTGACACTGTGAACGCCTGTATGTACGGCGAGATAGACAAGGACACAAGGGACACACGTCTTGAAGATATCTGCACCTTTGAAAGACAACTTACTGACGACGGATATGTTATCGTGAAAATTTTCCTGCACATTACCGAAGACGAGCAGAAAAAGCGTATCGAAAAGCTGGCGAACTCCTCTGTTACAAGCTGGCGTGTGGAAAGCCACGATATAAAGAACATGGAAAAATACGATAAGTTTTTCCGCAGATATGACAAAATGCTTGAATGCACAAACACGGCATTTGCTCCGTGGACTTGCATTGGGGCAAATGAACGTGCCTCTGCTGAGCTTGAAGTGCTGACAGCGGTCACAAAGGCAGTAAGCACTGCAGTTTCCGCCAAGGAGAAGGGCGAACATTATATTCCCGAACCACAGTTCGACACCTGCGGATACAATTATCCTGAATATAAAACTATTGAAATGCCTGCTCTTGCAGAAGTGGATATGAACAAATCCCTTGACGAAGCGGAATATGAGAAAAAGCTGAAAAAATATCAGGACAAGCTTTTCAAACTGCAAAATCTCTGCTATCAGAAGAAGATACCTGTTATAATATGCTATGAAGGCTGGGACGCAGCAGGAAAAGGCGGAAATATCAAGCGTATTGCGGCAGCCCTTGATCCAAGGGGCTATGAAGTTCACCCTATCGCTGCACCCGAACCGTCAGAGCTTGCAAGGCACTATCTATGGCGTTTCTGGACACGTCTTGAAAAGAATGGTCACTTTACTATCTTTGACCGCACATGGTATGGCAGAGTAATGGTCGAGCCTATCGAAAAGCTCACCCCCGAAGAACGTGTGAACATGGCTTATCGTGAGATAAACGAGTTTGAAAGCCAGCTTCATGATTGGGGCGCAGAGATAATAAAATTCTGGGTGAATGTTGATAAAGACGAACAGCTCCGCCGTTTTAACGAGCGTGAGAACACGCCTGAAAAGCGTTGGAAGATAACCGACGAGGATTGGCGCAACCGTGAAAAGTGGGACACCTATGAGAAATATGTTGACCGCATGATAACACTTACCTCCACAGATATAGCACCATGGACGATACTTGAGGGCAACGATAAAAAATACGCCCGCATAAAAGCACTGAAAACTATTGTGAAACGCCTTGAAAAGCGTTTGGAAAAAGAAGATAAATAAAAAAAAGCGGCGAAGCGTAATGCTCCGCCGTCTTTTATTTGCCGTCAGATCAGCATCCGCAGCCGCCGCAACCATTGTCGCAGCCACAACCACCGCAGCCGTTTCCGCAACCGCCACAGCCATTTCCGCAACCGCCGCAGCCACAGCAGAATATGAGAATAAGGATAATGATCCACCAACAACCGCCAAATCCACAACCGTTCATAAATGAAATCTCCTTTTTTGTTAAGATTTATAAAGCTGAAGCTTTGCTCCGTTGCTTTATATTACAGTTTATGACGCAGAGAAAAATGTGTTACAAAAAAATCTGCAAGGAGAATTTGTCCTGTGCATAAGAATATAAAAGCGATAAAAATGCGAGAATAACAAGACGCAAAACTGTCAAGAATGTAGCTAAGACAAAGCTTTGTCTTAAACATTTTAAGGGGTGAATTTTATGAACGAACAGTTTTTTGATAGCGACAGCTTTACACCAAGGGCAAGAGAGCTTGTGAAAAATGCCGTCACTCTGGCAGGAAGCTGGGGGCATACTTATATCGGCACTGAGCATATCCTGCTCTCTGCCGCCTATGAGGAGGACTCCACAGCCTGTGCAGTGCTTCTGCGCCACGAGGTCACGGCTCAAAGGATAGAGGAGCAGATAGAATACATCATAGGCAGAGGCACGCCATGCCGTCTTACGAAAAATGACATCACTCCTAACGCTGCCGCTGTTTTAAAAGGCGCAAAAAGGCTGTGCGAGAGCATGGGTGGCGGTATCGCAGGAACGGAATACATTCTTGCTATGATACTCCGCCGCAGTGATTGCTGTGCCTTTGAGATATTGCAGCAGTTAGGGGTGAACTGCAACAAGATGTACAACGATTGCTCATTGTCAGGCAACGAGCCTAATATTTTTTCAGACAGAAATTATCCCAAGCTAAAGACCATTGAACGCTACGGCAGAGAGCTTACACGCAAAAGCGAGTGCGAAAAATTTGACCCCTGCATAGGCAGAGAAACTGAAACAGAACGTATCATGGAGATACTCTGCCGCCGAACAAAGAACAATCCCTGCCTTGTAGGTGAGGCAGGTGTGGGAAAGACCGCTGTAGTGGAGGGGCTTGCGAGAAAGATCATGCTTGGAGAAGTGCCGTCTGCGTTGTCCTCAAAACGGATCTTCTCCCTTGATATAACTGCTCTTCTTGCGGGGGCAAAATATCGTGGGGACTTTGAGGAGCGATTGAAAAGCTGTATGGACGAAGCCGCAAAGGCTGGAAATGTGATACTTTTCATTGATGAGCTTCACAACATAATGGGTGCAGGAGCGGCAGAAGGTGCAATAGACGCTGCAAATATCCTGAAGCCACAGCTTGCAAGGGGCGGTCTACAGCTCATAGGCGCAACGACTTTTGAGGAATACCGCAAAAATATTGAAAAAGACTCAGCTATGGAGCGACGCTTTCAGAAAGTGAAGATAGATGAGCCTGATCAAAGCCAGACCTGCCGTATCCTCAGCGGTCTTATAGACAAATATGAACAGCACCACAGCGTTAACATCTCCCCTGACCTTATCCCATATGCAGTTAAGCTTGCCGCAAGGTATGTCACCGACAGATTTTTCCTGACAAAGCAATTGATATCCTTGACGAAGCCTGTGCCTGTGCGGTCATAGAGCAAAGTGAAAATAATTCTGGTGAGAAAATATCAGACGCTTTCAACGATTATGTGAAAGGCAAGCTCACCCGTGACGAATATCTCACCGCCATAACAGAGTGTCGCCCAAAGCGCATACCACTTGAAAAAAGGCACATTGACAGCGTTATTTCATCGCTCACAGGCATAAACTGCGCTGATATCGGACAGGACGAAGCCGCAAGGCTCACAGGGCTTGAAGATAAGCTAAGCGAAAACATTGTGGGACAGCAGGAAGCTATAAAGTTACTCTGCTCTGCCGTCCGCCGCTGTCGTGCAGGACTAAAGGGCAGCGACCGCCCCATGGGAAGTTTTATTTTCTTAGGGTCAACGGGAGTGGGCAAGAGCCAGCTTGCAAAAGATCTTGCCAAAACGCTTTTTGGCAGAGATAACGCCATTGTAAAGCTTGATATGTCAGAATACATGGAACGCCACAGCGTTTCAAAGCTCATAGGCTCGCCCCCTGGATATGTAGGCTTTGACGAGGGTGGCAGGCTCACCGAACAAATTCGCCGCAAGCCCTACTGTGTGCTTCTTCTTGACGAAATAGAAAAGGCTCACCCTGACATCTACAATCTGCTTTTGCAGATACTAGAGGACGGCTGTCTTACCGACTCTGCTGGCAGGACAGTTTCTTTCTCCAATGTCCTTATAATAATGACCTCGAATATCGGCGTGAAAAAGCTTGCCGAAACCAAGACCGTGGGCTTTTCAAACAGCAAGTCAAATGGCGAAGCCAAGAAAAAAGCCATGCTCTCAGAGCTTAAAAGCTTTATGTCTCCCGAGCTTTTAGGCAGGATAGATGAGGTGATTGTTTTTAACGACCTTACCCTTTCCGATATGGAAAACATTACACGCCTTGAAATATCCGCTCTTGAAAAAAGGCTCTCCGAACTTGGCTGTACACTCGCCTGTCATCCAGAGGTCTGCCCTTTTATCGCAAAGCAGGCACTTTCAAAAAGCGGCTCTGCACGAGAGATACGCCACATAATTACCGCCCTCATAGAAAATCGCATAAGCGATATGCTTATCTCCTCCGCCTGCCGTGACTTTTCTGTTTGCGTATCTGAAAACACCTTAACTGTCGCACAGCACCGCAGGCAACTGTGTTCATAGAAATTTTACAAAGTATAGTTGAGGGATATTTTACAAAAGCCCGCCCATATGTTATAATATTTTTATATATTGTTGTCCAAACGGCAAAAGGAGGATAAAAATGTCTGACAGAAAATACAAGCTATATTCCGACTCCACCTGCGATCTGTCGGAGGATATATTAAAAAATATGGACGTGACGCTTCTGGAATTATCTTTTGAAGTAAACGGTGTTGTAAAGAGCAAGAATGACATGACGCTGCCTGAATTTTATTCCCAAATGCGAAACGGAGCAGTAACGAAAACATCGCAAATAGGGATCTCCGACTATGAACAGGCTTTTGAAAAGGAACTTGCCGCAGGCTATGACGTGCTTTATCTTGGATTTTCGTCAGGTCTTAGCGGAAGCTTCAACACTTCCTGCATTGCAAGAGATAGCGTAATGGAAAAATACCCAGAAGGCAAGATAATCTGCATAGACTCCCTCTGTGCTTCAACAGGCGAAGGTCTTTTGCTCATAAAGGCTGACGAGAAGAAAAAGCAGGGTCTTTCCATTGACGAGCTTGCCCAGTGGATCACTGACAACAGGCTTCACCTATGCCATGTTTTCACAGTTGATGACCTGAAATATCTCCACCGAGGTGGCAGGGTATCAAAGACTGCCGCCATAGCAGGCTCTATTCTTGGCATTAAACCGCTTCTCCACGTTGACAACGAGGGACATCTTATCCCAGTTGGAAAGATACGAGGCAGAAAGCAATCCATTGAAAAGCTTGTGGATATGATGTGCGAACGCATGGGAAATTGGGATAATTCCACAGTAGCCGTCTGCCATGGCGACTGCCTTTCAGACGCAGAATATGCAGCTGACCTTATGCGAAAAAAGCTTGGCAAAAAGACCACTGTGCATATCTGCTACACAGGTGCTGTTATAGGCTCACACTCAGGACCTGGAACTCTCGCTCTGTTCTTTATGGGCGACCAGCGATAAAAATACAATACAAAAGCGGACGAAGCCCGAAAACTTCGTCCGCTATTTTTATATGTGATATCAAAGACCCTTTGCCTTTTTCAAAGTTATACCATTATCTCCAAGCGGGATAGCGTGGTCAAGTCCAACGAACTTGCCTCCCTCCTGCCAAAGAACTTCCTTGACAAAATCATACTTTTCCTCGTCCCATGTAACAAAATCGTCCTTTACAAGTCCGCCCGTGTCACCTGAGTTTGCATTGAAGCACCAGAAAGTGTGATTTACATGATTGTCCTTTATGAGCTTTCTCATGTAGGTCATCCAAGTTAGGTTAGGCTCTGTCATAAAGCCGCCCCACTCGCCTATAAGAAGCGGTGCGATATCCTGCTCCTGAATGTAGAACCAGTTGTCTTTCCAGCAATCTTTCATAAGGCTCTTGTATGTGTAATCCCCCTCGAACCAAGGCTGCTGATAAACTGTCGGACCATAGTCGTGCGGCGAGTAAACAAGCTTATCCTGATATTTGCCAAGGTCGATAGGATAGTCCTTTACGCCCCTGAGATTTCCGCCCCACCAGTTGAAATAGTAATCATCACTGTTGGTGGAGGAATAATCCCCGTTTTTCTTGATGTTCTTAGGGTATATTTCGATACCCTCGACCATTATAAGCACATTAGGATTTTTCGCAAGCACCTTGCTCGCTGCCGTTTCAGCCACATACTTCCAGTTGTTTGTGTCCTTTGAATCATTCCATATTGCCGCAGCGTCACCCTCGTTAGGCTTGCCGTGAGGCTCGTTTTTCAGGTCAAATGCAATGATAGTGTCATTGTCCTTATATCTGTCAGCAAGCCACTCCAAAGCATGGTAATAGTCCTTTACAGTGACCTTGTCAGTATACCACAGATTTACAGTATGACCGCTGGCATTGGTTTCCGCTGAATGGATATCAGGCATTACTTTAAGACCGTTTTCCTCTGCAAGCTTAAGAAAATAATCAAATATCTCAAGGCTGTTCATAGAGTTCAGCTCTTCATTGTATGCGTTATTGTAGTTCGCCTTTGGATATTCGCCCTCCGACCACTGGTTGATAAGCTCCGCCGACATAGGCACTCTTATAAGATTGAAGCCATGGTCTGCAATAGCCTCCACCGATGACACAAGCTCGCTGTTCCAAAGTCCGTCAAAGGTGTTAGTGCCTGTGTTGTAGCCAAACCAGTTCACGCCCGTGAGCCAAACCTCTTTGCCGTCCTTATCAAGTATCTTGCTTCCGTCTGTGTGGAGCCAATCATCACCCTGTTTAGCCTTTGAGGTACGCTTTAGAAGCTTTTTAACGTCCTTTTCCGTGACCTTTTTGTCATTATTCTGATTATTGTTATTATTGTTATTATTCTGTGATACCTTGCCCTTTTTAACAGTACACTCCACACCGTTTAGCTTTGCAGACTTAACATTGAGCTTTGTTCCAGTTCCGATATTACAGCCGATAGAGGTCGAACCGCCCTTTGCGATCTCGCCATTGTAATCAACATTTGTGACCGTGAGTTTGTTGCCCTTGACCTTAAAGTTGCCGTTCCAGCCGTCACAGCTTTTGAGCTGGTCTATTTCAAGCTCCAGAGTCCACTCCTTGAGGGCTTCGTCGGAGTTGTTCTCAATGCCTATCTCCATGCCCGTCATGACCTTGTCGCCGTCCTGCCAACTGTTGTCCCCTGAATAGGAGATGATAAAGCCCTTTTCCTTTTTATCGTCCTTGCTTTCCTGAGAGCTTTCCTCCTCATCAGCATCAGGCTCGTCCTCGCTTTCATCAGCCGCAGAGTCCTCCTCACTGGTGTCATCGGTTTCCGAAGCCACCGCAGAACTGCTCTCCGCCTTTGAAGCCGAGCTGTCAACGTCTTTTTTACCTGACGTTGCCACCAGTATCAGTGCAATAACAAGCCCCACTATAACAGCGCCCATGCCTGCAAAAGCGATAATAAGCTTTTTGTTTATGCCCTTTTTGCCCACATTCTCCTGCTGGCTGTTTACGTCTTTTTTCTCATCACTCATAAGCTTTCCCCTTTATTTTTGATTTTTACATATTTGGGTTTTGTCAATATCACTTGACACATTTTATTCGAACAAGAATTATGCAACGAGAAAGATATGATCATAGTAGAGCTTTCTTCGGGCTGCCGGAGGCAGTCCGCCGTTGGCGGTGCAGATTCTTCTGTTGACCCAGTAACTCATATAATATCTCCAGATCATAGTCTTCAACTCTCTCATAGTGTATTTCTCCGATTTGTCCCCACGGCTGTAGAATAGCTCTTCTTTCATTCTTGCCCACATACTTTCACAGCGTGCATTATCATGACATCTTCCGCCGGCACTGTTCATGCTTTGAATGAT
>NZ_QTYG01000017.1:0-55443 GCF_003462045.1 Ruminococcus sp. AM31-15AC
ATAGCATTTTGGGGCGATATATATAGCATTTTGGGGCGATATATCAATAGATTTGACATATGAAACGTTAAATAGATTTAGAACATTATAAATTCATTAATATTGCTCTTCTTCTGCTACATATATACAAATAAATCCGATGCTTAAAACGAGTAGTATCGGATTTTGTACTTATTCGTTTTGACTGTTATTTCTTCGTTAAGGGTATCACGCTTTCGGTGCGGCAGTTTTTTTAGTTGAAACAGTTTCACATTATATATGAAATATTCATATGAAACCATATTGAAAATTCATAGTGCAGTGGTATAATATAATAAAAGGAGTGACGAGCAATGAACATTACCGAATTTGCAAAAGCCGCAGGAGTATCAAAATCTGCTGTGAGCAGATATTTCAATGACGGCTATGTGAGCGAAGAAAAGCGCAGGCTTATTGAAGCCGCCATAGAAGCCACAGGCTATGCCCCAAGCGTTCAGGCGCAGAACGTGAGAACAAGGGTGACAAAGCTTGTGGGAGTTATTATACCGAAGCTTTCAAGTGAGAGCTGTGCAAGAGAGGTGGAGGGAATAAGTCAGGTACTCAGTGAGCAGGGCTATCAGCTTTTGCTTGTGAACTCTGCCAACGACCCAAAGAAAGAAGTGGAATATCTGGAGCTTTTCCGAAGCAATCGTGTTGACGGAGTTATCTTTTTGGCTTCTGTTTTCACTCCGCTCCATGACGCTGTGCTGAAAAAAATGCGTGTGCCGGTGGTAATTGTGGGACAGGAGTACAAGGGTGCAAACTGCGTTTGTCATGACGATTACAAAGCCGCCTATACCGCAGAGAAGCTTATGCTTGACAAAGGCTGCAAAAAGCCCGCTTTTATCGGTGTTACCGAGCAGGACAAGGCGGCAGGTCAGGCAAGAAAAGACGGGTTTCTCCACGCCCTTTCTGATAACGGCATCAACATTGAAAAGTCTGATATGCAAACGGCTGAATTTAAAATGGACTCAGGCTACAAAAGGGCTTTGACATTACTGAGAAGCGACAGAAGGTACGACCACATTTTCTGTGCCACCGACAATCTTGCCGCAGGCGCACTCCTTGCCTGCCGTGAGCAGGGATTGAAAGTACCAGAGGATATAATGATAGCAGGTATTGGCGACTCTCAGCTTTGTAATGTCACGTCCACTCCCCTGACCTCTGTGCATTTTCATTATCGCACCGCAGGCATAGAAGCGGCACAAATGCTGCTCAATTCACTTAAACGAGAAAGCTCTATACCAAGGACGCTGACGCTCGGTTTTGAGCTGGAAGAACGTGAGTCCACAGAGAAATAATGTGAAACTGTGTGAAACCTTGTAATACCGTCTTGTAAGTTTATATTATTTGTCAATAGACAAATGCACCTCTATGGGTTATAATATAGTTAATGAAATCGGTATCACATAAATGATGAAACCAATAAAATAACATAGTTCGGACAAAATAATAATAAACAAGCAAAGGACGGGATATTATGGATCACAGAAGTTCAGCTCGTGAGATACTTTCTGCTATAGGTGGAAAGGAAAATCTGGTCAGTGCCGCACACTGTGCCACAAGATTAAGACTTATAATCGCAGACAACTCAAAGATACAGAAAGAAACATTGGAGAACATTGATGTTGTAAAGGGCGTTTTTGAAGCTTCAGGACAGCTTCAGATCATCATAGGCACCGGAACGGTAAACAAGGTCTATGACGAATTTATCGCAGAGGCAGGCGTGGAAGCCTCTTCAAAGGACGAAGTCAAGGCTCAGGTGGCCCAGAAGCAGAACTGGTTCAAAAGGCTTATCAAAACTCTCGGCGACGTATTTGTACCTATAATCCCTGCTATCGTTGCAGGCGGTCTTATCATGGGAATAATGGAAGCCTTGAATTTCATGGCTTCAAACGGCTTTATCTCCCTTGACACCAATGGATATGTTTTCACAATATTCAAACTGCTTTCAAATGCAGCGTTCACATTTCTGCCGATACTTATTGGCTATTCTGCAACTAAGGTGTTCGGCGGCAACCCTTATCTTGGTGCGGTAATAGGAATGTTCCTTATCCACCCTGACCTGCAAAACGCTTGGACAGTTTCCACAAACGGATATGAGCAGACGTTCTCCATATTTGGTCTGTTCAACGTTCACATGGTAGGTTATCAGGGTCATGTAATACCTATCATAATCGCTTCATTCATTCTTGCGACTATGGAGAAAAAGCTTCACAAGAAAGTGCCTGACATTATCGACCTTTTCGTTACACCTCTTGTGAGCCTTACAGTAACAGCTTTTCTCGTTTACACCTTTATCGGTCCTGTATTCGTTGCCCTTGAAAATGGCATCATCACAGGCGTTCAGAAGCTTATCACTATCCCATTCGGCATTGGTTCGTTCATAATGGGCGGTTTCTATTCAACAACAGTTGTTGGCGGTATACACCATATGTACACTGTTATCGACATTGGTCAGCTTGCTAAATATGGTGCGACATATTGGCTGCCTCTGGCATCTGCCGCAAATATGGCTCAGGGAGCTGCCTGCCTTGCAGTGGCAGTAAGAAGCAAGAACAATAAGATCAGATCAATGGCTTATCCATCTGCTCTGTCTTGTATGCTTGGCATCACAGAGCCTGCAATATTCGGTGTAAACCTTAGATTTGTAAAGCCTTTCATATTCGGTTCTATCGGCGGCGCTTGCGGAGCAATGGTCGCTTCTATCCTCCACCTTGGCGCAACTGCAACAGGTGTAACAGGAATATTTGCAATACTTCTTACACTCAACCACCCAGTGAAATATATAATCTCAATGGCTGTAGCAATGGGCGTTGCATTCACTCTTACTTGGCTTTTCGGCACGAACAACAAGCAGATAAGAAACGAGAACAAGACTTCCGAAAACAAGACAGAAAAGGCTGAACAGCCTGCACAGGCTATCGAAGCAAAGGCTGAAAATGCAGACGCAGCAGATGACGGCATTATCACAGCTCCGCTTAGCGGCAAAGCTGTAAAGCTTGAAAACGTTCCTGACCAGACATTTGCGCAGGGCATACTTGGTCTTGGTGCGGCAATAGAACCTACTGAGGGCAAGGTCGTTGCACCTGGCGACGGCAAGGTCGAAACGCTTTTTGACACTTTCCATGCAGTTGGTTTGACACTTGACAACGGCAAGGAACTTCTTATCCACGTTGGCATAAACACTGTTGAGCTTAAAGGCGAGGGCTTCAAGGCTTACGTTTCTGAGGGCGACAGAGTAACAAAGGGACAGACGCTTCTCACTTTCGATATGGACTTTATAAAGAGCAAGGGCTATCAGACTATCACACCTGTTCTTGTGGGCAATTCAGACGAATTTGCCTCCGTTGAGGAGCTTGCAGAAGAAGGCACAGAAGTGACTATAGGAGATAAACTAATAAAGGTAAACGCATAAAGCACAGACAAACCGTCAATAATCATAGTCAATGAGCCAAAAGGAGAGGATATAAATGGATAACAAAGAAAAACTGGAAAACAGAGAAAGAATAAAGAACGCAAAATGGCGTCAGAGATTTCATATCGAACCGCCTGACGGCTGGCTCAATGACCCGAACGGTCTGAGCTTTTACAAGGGCGAATATCATGTTTATTTTCAGTACAGCCCAATTGCCGCTGACGGTCACACGCCAAGAGGCTGGGGACATTATCACGGCTGCGACCTTATGCACATGACTTATGACAGAGCAGTTATGATGCCTGACATTCCTGAGGACAGCCATGGCGTTTACTCAGGAAGCGCCATTGAAAATGATGGTGTTCTGCATATTTTCTACACAGGTAATGTGAAGATGATAGGCGATTATGATTATGTCAAAGCCGGCAGAGGTGCGAACGTTATCCACGTCACCACCACAGACGGCAGCAAAATGAGTGAAAAGCAGGTACTTCTCAGAAACAGCGACTACCCTGATTTCTGCTCATGCCATGTGAGAGATCCAAAGGTGTGGAAAGAGGGCTACCTATGGAAAATGGTGCTCGGTGCAAGAACTCTTGACGACGAGGGCTGTGTGCTTGTATACGAATCTGACGATCTTATAAACTGGAAATACAACGGCAAGGTATACAAAGAGGGCTACGGCTATATGTGGGAATGCCCTGACTATTTCGAGATAGACGGCAAGGGCTTTTTAAGCACCTGTCCGCAGGGTATGCCTCACTATGAAACAAAGTGGCAGAACCTTAACCAGTCAGGCTACTTCCCTGTTCAGGGCAGGCTTGAGGACAGCGTTCTCGGTGACTTCACCGAGTGGGACATGGGCTTTGACTTCTATGCACCGCAGACATTTCTTGACCCACAGGGCAGGAGAATACTCATAGGTTGGCTTGGCATGGATAACAAGGTCTACGGCAATGCCACAACTGAGCTTGGCTGGCAGCACTGCCTTACCATACCGAGAGTTGTAACTATTGCACCCAACGGCAAGCTCAGACAGCAGCCTATAGCTGAATTTGACGAGCTTAAAAGCAACGCACGCCGTCAAAGCAGCGGTCAATCTGCAGAATATCCTCTGCCATTTGAACTTGACGGTGAGCCTGCTGACAGCTTCAGCATATCTCTTGACGGCAAGCTTGAACTTAGCTTTGATAAAGAAAAGCAGCTCTTTACAATGAAATTTACTGATGAAAAATACGGCTGTGGCAGAACGGTAAGAAATGCAGAGATAGACAGCGTGAGAAATATAAGAGTTATCGCAGATATGTCAAGCATCGAGGTATATATCAATGACGGCGAAACTGTGATGTCAACAAGAATATATCCCGATAATGACAGCGTAAAGCTTAAAGTAAACGGCTTTGAGGCACAGGTCTGGGACATCTGAGAGGAGGAACTGCAATGGGAAACACACTTTTTGCCATAGGAGAAGCACTGATAGATTTTATCCCTGCACAGACAGGCTGTGCTTTTGAGGAGGTAACGGCTTTCAGCCCTAAAAGCGGCGGAGCACCTGCAAACGTCTGCGGAGCGTTCACTATCCTTGGCGGCAGCTCGAAATTTATCACTCAGCTTGGTGATGACCCATTCGGAAGAAAGATAGCAGGCGACCTTGCAAGGGCTGGAATCGACACTTCCCTTGTGAGCTTCACCGACAAGGCGAACACAGCTTTGGCTTTTGTGAGCCTTGAAAATGACGGCAACAGGACGTTCTCATTCTACAGAAAGCCCTCCGCAGATATGCTTTTTTCAGCGGAGCAGGTAAAAGAAGAATGGTTTGAGGACGCATACGCACTGCATTTTTGCAGTGTTTCCCTTGGAGATTTTCCGATGAAAGACGCACACAAAAAGGCTATCGCCTATGCACGTCAAAAAGGCGCAATGATAAGCTTTGACCCTAATCTGCGTTTTCCTCTTTGGAACGACAAGAAAGCTCTGCATGATACCGTGAATGAGTTTATCCCAATGGCTGACATTGTGAAGATATCAGACGAAGAGCTTGGATTTATCACAGGTGAAAGCGACATCAAAGCCGCCCTGCCAAAGCTTTTCACAGGAAATGTGAAGCTTGTGATATACACCTGTGGCTCAGAGGGGGCATATGCTTTCACAAAGAACGCACAGGCATTTGCAGAGAGCGAAAAGGTGAAAGCTGTTGACACAACAGGCGCAGGAGACGGATTTATAGGCTCGTTCCTATATGCACTGAAAACTCTCAATGTGACCGCCGAAGGTCTTTGTGACCTTGACAATGCACAGCTAGAACGCTGTATAGCGTTTTCAAATAAATTCTGTGGTGAAAGCGTTAAACATCAGGGCGCTATCGACTCCTACAGAAAAATAGATTTTGTAAAATAGTTATCCTTCCTATAATCAATTTCCTTAAAACAAAGCCTTCCCATTTTCGGGAGGGTTTTTGTTTTCGGCATAATTTCACAAAACATTTTGCAGTATGTGTTGGGGACGGCGTTCTCGACGTCCCGCTTTTGCGTTTTTGAAAGGCTCGTTTTAACACGTTTTAGCATAGTAACATGATACTTTGTGAAAATTTGACAAAAGATAAGATATACTATATAATAGAGATTGTATGACTATTTTTACAGGAGAATTATTATGAACGAAAATAAAAACAGAGCAACCTTTCAATCCCGATTGGGATTTATACTTGTGTCCGCAGGGTGTGCCATTGGTCTTGGCAACGTGTGGAAATTTCCATACATTTGCGGACAAAACGGCGGCGGAGCTTTTCTGTTCCTATACCTTATCTGCCTTGTGCTGTTGGGTCTTCCAATACTCATATGCGAATTTGCCATAGGCAGAGGAAGCAACCGAAGTCTTTCTCAGGCTTTCAACCGACTTGAAAAGCCCGGTAGCCGATATCACTGCACAAAATACACGAGCATTGCAGGAACTATCTGCTCATGATGTTTTACACCATGGTCACAGGTTGGATGTTATACTATGCTTTTAAATATGCCACTGGCTCGTTGGACGCTTCAAGCACAGCGGCAACGGCTGAGGCTTTTAAGGATATGCAGGCTTCCCCGTGGCTCATGCTCATATTCTCGGCTATCGTTATCATACTTTGTATCGGTGTTTGCGCACTGGGATTGCAAAACGGCATTGAAAAGGTAACGAAATTTATGATGATACTGCTTATGGCGCTCATGGTGGTGCTGGCGGTGAACTCTATCAGGCTGAAAGGCGCTTCTGAGGGGCTTAAATTCTTTCTTGTGCCGGACTTTGACGTATTTAAAGAAAAGGGCTTCACATCAGTGCTTTTTGCCGCAATGACTCAGGCGTTTTTCACACTAAGCATAGGCATAGGCACAATGGAGATATTCGGAAGCTATTTGAAAAAGGACCGCACTCTTGTAGGCGAGTCTGTGAACGTTATCGTTCTTGACACTGCCGTGGCTGTCGTTGCTGGACTTATCATAATCCCTGCCTGCTTTGCATACGGCATCGAGCCTGACTCCGGCCCGTCACTGCTTTTCATTACTCTGCCTAACGTTTTCCACCATATGGCTTCAAGCCGTTTGTGGGGAATATTCTTCTTCATCTTCATGTCATTTGCGGCTCTTTCCACCGTTATCGCAGTGTTTGAGAACATTATCACAATGTCGGTAGAACTGTGGGATTGGAGCAGAAAAAAATCCCTTATTGTAAACCTTGTGATGATACTTGTGCTTACAATGCCTGCTGTGTTTGGATTTAACCTGCTGAAAAATATCCAGCCAATGGGCGCAGGCTCGACTATCATGGACCTTGAAGACTTCTTGGTATCATCGAATCTTCTTCCACTTGGCTCTCTTGTGGGAGTGCTGTTCTGCGTTCGCAAAAACGGCTGGGGCTGGGAGAACTTCATCAAGGAAACCAACACTGGCAAGGGAAAGCATATTCCTAACGGACTTCGCAGCTACATGGCCTACGTTGTGCCTGCACTTATCTGTTTCATCTACCTCAAAGGATACTATGACACATTCTCAAACAGAAGTCTGCCTGTTCTTATTGGTTGGATGTGCTTTGCGGTGATACTTCTTGTGCTGATATTCTGGGCAGTTTTCTCAAAAAGCAAAAAAAAATTTGGAAAATCCTATTGACAAATAGAAAGTTTGGTTATATAATAAACCTTGCGTGATGTTTCACGAAAAATCGTATAATGATAAACGCTATAAGAATAAGCTGAAAGGTGGTGGGTGAAATGAGAAATATTCTTTTTGATCTTATAAAGACTAACGAGAATATAGATCTTACAAATAATGTAAGTTCAATATGCCTTTCAGATGTCATTTTACCTGCCCTTATTACCAAAAGCTAATGAGATTTTTATCAGCTTTCTGGATATTATACTGCAGATCTATTGCGACCTCTGATATCAGGTATCAGAGGTCTTTTTTTGACCTGTTATAGGCAGTTACATTATGCGAATTTACAGAATTATATCGGAAGAATATGAAATTTATCCTGAAAAGGAGGGAATACATGAAGTTTTTTGACGTTTTGCCACAGCTTGCAGAAAACGAACTGCTAAAGCGTGGAGTTATGACTGACGAGCTGCTTTACTGCGTAAAAGCTGACCTTGACGGTGAGGGCGGATATGTGGACGTATACATAACTTTCACAAAAGACACCCTTTGCATACTCCGTGGCTATGAAGAATACGGAAAAATGAAACGTGGGCAGAAGAGAAAAAATCTCGTAAGCTTCACAGTATCAGGCTATGATGAATACCCCATAGACAGCATTGAAGAAATGTTTGTTGACCGCTATGCAAATTCCGCAAGACTTATGATAAAGGACAAGTCCGGCAAGGAATTCCCTATAGCGAGGTTCTCGCTTGGCTTTGCTGACAAATTTGAGAAATTCAGCCAGCGTGTGAACTGCACAGCCAAGAACGAGCCTATCGACGACCGCCTGCTGGAAGGAGTAAAGACCCACTGCCCTACTTGCGGTGAGCCTTATCCTGACCCTAACCTCCCTGTCTGTCCGAGATGTGTAGACAGACGCTCGGTGTTCAAACGCCTGCTTTCTATGTTCGGTGAATTTAAGGGTGCGGTATTTCTCATACTGCTCACCATAGTTTTAAGCAACGTTTTTGCCATACTTTCGCCGATATTCGGCTCTCAGATACTCTATGATGATGTGCTTGCGGAAAACGGAAAATACTATGGCAAGATACTCATGATAGTAATGCTCATCGTGGGCATAAACATTGCAGGGATGATAATGCGTATCATTTCAGGCATTATAACCTCAAAGGTCGTGCCTGTTGTTACTCACAGACTGCGTGTTAAGATATTCTCATCAATGCAGCGGCTTTCCCTTGACTTTTTCACAAGCAAGCAGACAGGCTCGCTTATGTCCAGGGTCGACAGAGATAGTCAGAACATCTACTGGTTTTTCACGGATATAGTGCCGTATGGTCTTACAAACGTGGTAAAGATAGTGGGCATTGCGGTGATAATGCTCACAATTTCGCCACTTCTGTCACTTGGTATAATCCTCACTATCTCGGTGATAGAGATAGTTCAGCACCAATTTTACAAAAGCCAGCGCAAGCTTTACCGCAAATATGATGTTGCTATGCGTTCTGCAAACTCGGTGCTGTCTGACGTTATGAACGGTCAGCGTGTGGTAAAGGCTTTCGCCCGTGAGGACAGAGAGATAGAACGCTATAGGGTAAAAAACACTGACGCATTTTTGATAAACTCAAGGATAAACTCACGAATAGCAAACACTATCCCTGTTATATGGACGTTTTACAGAATAGTGAACAAGCTTGTTTTCTGCCTTGGCGCAGTGCTTGTTATAAAAGGTCACATACTATTCGGCGCACTTTCAGCACTTATTTCCTATACCGAAATGGCGATGGACCCTATCAACTTTTTCACATGGATAGGCGACCGCTGGGCAAAATGTATGGATGCCGCATCAAGAATGTTTGAGATAATGGACGCTCTGCCTACTGTAAAAGAGGACGAACACCCTGTTCACATGGAAAACATGAGGGGCGATATCGAGCTTAAAAATGTATCCTTTGAATATGAAGCAGGACACCCTATCATAAAAAACGTTTCTTTCAAGGTGCAGGCTGGACATATGTTTGGAATCGTTGGTAAAACAGGTGCAGGAAAATCCACTATCATAAACCTTATGGCAAGGCTTTATGACGTAACAGGTGGTGAGATAACCATTGACGGCGTGCCTATCAGGAAGATAGCTTTTGACGATCTTCGCCGTAACATAGGCATAGTTTCACAGGAAACTTTCCTTTTCATAGGGTCAATAGCTGACAATATCCGCTACGCAAACCCTGACGCCACCATGGAAGAAGTTATCGAAGCGGCGAAGTCCGCAAACGCACATGAGTTTATAACAAAGCTCCCTGAGGGCTATAACACTAAGGTCGGCGAGGGCGGAATATCCTTGTCAGGCGGTGAAAAGCAGAGAATATCTATCGCACGGGCTATCATTCAGAAGCCTAACATACTTATCCTTGACGAGGCGACCGCTTCCATGGACACAAGGACAGAGCGAAAGATACAAGCCGCTATCGACAATCTGAAACAGGGCAGGACGATTATTTCTATCGCACACCGCCTTTCAACTCTCCGTGACGCTGATATGCTCTGCGTTATCGAAAATGGTGAGCTTAAAGAAATGGGTACGCATGACAAGCTCATAAAAGAAAAAGGCAAATATTTCGAGCTTTACAAGCTGCAATCTGAAGCATTGCAGTTCATAAACGAATAGTAAGGAGATGAACACAATGGCTGAAAATATTACCGCTGAGCAGGAGGTTTATGAGGTCAATAAGCTGACCTTGCTTGACTGCAAAAAGATACACCTTGCAAAGGAAGAAAGCGGTTTTCTTACCCTCGATTATGAGGGCAGGACTTATCACAAGGTAAACCCCACAAGGCTCATACCATTTTACTCAAAGACCACCTACATAAGCCTTTCATACGAAAATTCCGAAAAAGAGTTCCGTGAGATAGGCGTGATAAAAGATATGGCAGAGCTTGACGAGGAGCAATACAAGCTTCTTGACAGCTATCTTGAATACAAATACTATATGCCTGAGATAACAAAGGTCTACAGCATAAAGGACAATATGCGTGGTGCGATCTTTGTAAAGGCTGACACAACTTCAGGACAGAAAACTATCTGTATCCGTGACTGGTATCAGAATTTCAGAATGATAGGCTATGATTATCTCTACGTCAACGACGCAGACGGCAACAAATATTTCTGCCCTGACATTCATAAGCTTGACAGAAAAAGCCGTCAGGTGCTTGAAATGTACACCTAAAAGGTGTTAGACCACACTGAAAGGAGTGTGAAAATATGGATCTAAAAACTTCCCTGCCACAGAATGCCCCGGCAGACATTGTTTACTCTCTGCCTGCAAACTTCACCTGTAAGGGCGACAAAATGGACGGACATTTCTGCGTGACAAAAGAAAAGATATACATTTACAACGGCAGTGAGATAACACTTGAATACAGCATAGACGATTTCTCCGAGTTTGAGTGCAAACAGCAGATAGGCACTTCAATGGCTCAGGGAACGCTGAAAAGCGGTGAAACTATCTGCTTCTGCGGTTTTTCACAGGATCAGTTCCTCAGATATGCCGAGCTTATGAAGCTTCTTGACCACTGTTTGCGCACAGGCGAGCTTATGGAGATAACTGACACGGAAGAGCCTGTCTGCCCGAAATGCGGTCTGCCGCTGGAGGGCGCAAAGGAATGTATCTACTGCACAGGCAAGGGCAAGACAATGTTCAAGCTCATAAAACGCATTGCGCCATACAAGAAATATTTTGCGATCGCAGTTATATGCACGATACTTTCCGAGCTTATTTGGGTGCTTGCACCATATCTTGACAGAGTTATAATCGACAAGTATGTTACCCCGAAAAACACCCATTGGGCAGGCCTTGCAGGCGTTATCATCACTATCGTCACTCTGCTGCTTCTGGCAGGAGTGTTTGAGTTTTTCAACATGAAAAACAGCTTCAAGGTCGCACTCAACCTGGGACGTGACCTTAGGCAGGAGATATTTGAAAAGTCACAGCAGCTTTCCATGAACTCCATATCAAAGCGAACAGCAGGCGAGCTTATCAACCGTGTTTCAAGCGACGCCGCAAAGCTTGAGGACTTCATCACTGCAAACGGAAAGGACGCAATAGTAAAAATTCTATCCCTTGTGATAATAGGCATACTGCTTTTTATCATGGACTGGCGGCTTGCGCTTATGACAGTTTTGCCTGTGCCGATAGTTTTCATAATTGTGCAAAAGCTTTTTGACGCCATGGCGATACGCTACACAAAGGTATGGAAAAACGGCGTTTCTCATGGAGAAACTTTGCATGATATTTTAAACGGCATAAGAGTTGTAAAGTCCTACGGCAACGAGGTAAGGGAGATACAGCGCTACACAGAATGTTCCGAACGCTGGGCGAAAAGCTGTGTTCGTGCGGAAATGATGTGGTATCTCACCATTCCTGCCTCAGAATTTATCCTCACCATTGGTAACTTCTTCGTACTGTATTTCGGCGGAAACATGATACTTGACCACACCATGACATTAGGTCAGCTTATACAGTTCACCACCTACGTTGCAATGCTTTACGAACCTATACGCTGGCTCATACAGATACCGAGAAATCTTGCGGACACTTCAGTTTCCGCAGGCAAGGTCTTTGAGATACTTGACGAGGACACTGACGTTCGTGATTGTGATGACCCTATTGACCTTGACATTCAAGGCGATATCGAATTTGACGGCGTTTATTTTGGCTACAAGGTATACAATCCTGTGCTAAAAGACATAACCTGCAAGATAAACAAGGGCGAAATGATAGGCATTGTGGGGCACTCAGGTGTGGGAAAATCCACAATGATAAATCTTATTCTCAGACTTTATGACTGCACGCAGGGAGAGATACTCATTGATGGTGTGAACATAAAGGATATTGCACAGCACAGCCTGCGTTCACAGGTGGGCGTGGTGTTGCAGGAAACTTTCCTTTTTGACGGAAACGTACTTGAAAATATAGCATATGCAAAGCCTGACGCTACCTTTGAGGAGGTAATAAGGGCAGCGAAAATTGCGAATGCACATGACTTTATCACAAAGCTCCCTGACGGCTACAACACCCGAGTGGGCAACAAGGGCTATCAGCTTTCGGGCGGCGAACGTCAGAGAATTGCCATTGCAAGAGCGATACTCCATGACCCTAAGATAATAATACTTGACGAGGCGACGGCTTCTCTTGACACTCAGACGGAGAAGCAGATACAAGACGCTTTGGGCAAGCTCACAAAGGGCAGGACGACAATTGCCATTGCTCACAGACTTTCCACCCTCAGCAACGCCGACAGGCTTATCGTCCTTGACAAGGGCAGACTTGCAGAGTTTGGCACTCACGCTGAACTTATGCAGAAAAAAGGCGTATACTACAAGCTTGTTATGGCTCAGCGCCAGACCACAAAAATGAAAAAAGCCCAACCACAGACCTGCTAAGGTCTTGACATTATCACGGCAATGTGGTAAAATACAATAGTAAAATCTCATATAGGGGAATGATGTTCTCCCCTGGGAAACCTAAACCGCTTATTAAGCTGATGACTTCTGTTTTTTACGCAGGAGTTGTCAGCTTTTTTGATTTTTGGGAGGTATAACTATGTTATTTTCACTGGCTGTGATCTTTCTTGTAGGGCTGTCAGCCGCCGCCATTTTTCAAACTATCGGTCTGCCGAGGATAATCGGTATGCTTGCAACGGGCATTCTCACAGGCACTTACGTTCTTGATCTGCTGGATCCTAAGATACTTGGCATATCCTCAGAGCTTCGGCAGATAGCCCTTATCATTATCCTTATCAAAGCAGGGCTGTCACTCAATTTGTCTGACCTGAAAAAGGTGGGCAGACCTGCGGTCATGATGTCATTCCTGCCTGCAAGCTTTGAGATACTGGGATATTTTATCCTTGCTCCGCTGCTTCTTGGGATAAACCACACGGAAGCCGCTGTTATGGGTGCGGTGCTTGGTGCAGTATCCCCTGCGGTGGTAGTGCCGAGAATGGTGAAGCTTATGGAAGAAAAATACGGCACTGAAAAAAGCATACCGCAAATGATACTTGCGGGAGCTTCCTGCGATGATATTTTCGTTATCGTGCTGTTCTCCACATTCGTAACAATGGCGCAGGGCGGCTCTGCAAAGGCGACGGATCTTCTCAATATCCCTGTGTCAATAATCCTCGGAGTGCTTCTCGGCTCGCTGTCAGGGTTTGTGCTTTTCTATATTTTTGAGATATCCTACCGCAAAGGTAACAAAATAAGAAACAGTACAAAGGTAATTGCTATCTTGGGCTTGGCGTTCCTGCTTATGTCAGTGGAAACATTTGTTAAGTCTTATGTGGCTGTATCGGGACTTCTTGCAGTTGTGGCAATGGCTTGCGTGATAAAAATAAAGGCTGACAAAAGCGTGTCTGCAAGGCTTTCAGAAAAGTTTGGCAAGCTTTGGATAGCCGCTGAGACTGTGCTTTTTGTCCTCGTGGGTGCGGCGGTGGATATACGCTACACCCTTACGGCAGGTGCAGCGGCTGTGCTTCTTATTTTCGGAGCACTTATTTTCAGAGCCGTGGGCGTATGGATATGTCTTCTCGGCACGAAGCTGACCATTAAAGAAAAGCTTTTCTGTGTAACGGCATATATGCCAAAGGCAACAGTTCAGGCGGCTATCGGCTCAGTGCCGATGTCCCTTGGTCTGCCCTGCGGAAAGATAGTGCTTTCTGTGGCTGTGCTTGCGATCCTTATCACCGCACCCCTTGGTGCAATAGGCATTGACCGCAGCTATAAAAGGCTTCTTGCACACGAGGAGTAAAGTGGCGTAAAATAGGCGATTGCGGCACTCTCTGCACATTTTATGAGGGAATAATTTGAGCATTTGCACATTTCGCGAAAAGTTCTGATTACATTGCATAAAAAAATCGGCACGACCAAATCAAGGTCATGCCGTTTTCATATCCCTACCCTATCTACAGTTGATGCAAGGTGGTAATAAAAATTTGTTACGATACGCATGTTACGTTGCTGGCAATGCGTTGTCAAATGAGGACTTGAACCTCTGAAACCTGCCCGAAGTTTCTGTCCATAATCAGCACATTCTCTGCTGATAGAGATACATCCACCCTGTAGATATCCCACCCATTTCATTACACCAGCTCTGTTGTCCAGTTCAGCTCCTGAATTTTCTCGTCCACATTTCTCAGTTTCTTTGCAAGACCGTCAACCGTTTTCTGTATCTCTGTCACAGGCACAGTGCTGACTATTTTTATCTCTGTTCTTGTCATTCTTGTGACACGGTCGCTTGCGGTATTCAGAAAATCCCGCAATACCCTTACCTTCTTTTTCAGACAATCTCTGTGTGCAAGAAGCTCTGTGATAGTCTTGCCCTCGTATACTGTTCCGCTGTTGGTAAGATTTATCCGTGCCACCAGATCTTCAAGACGGACTATCAGTCTGTCAAGCTCCTCCATAAGAGCCTTTGGGTCTTCCGCAGGAACATCGCCCTCCTGCACCTTTGCGTTATTGTCAAGTCTTACTGAGATCGTGTTTATTCTGTTCTGGATATCAGAACGCTCAGCCAATGCAGTTGCAAGTTTCATATAAATTACCTCCTATCCTTTGACAACGCCCACTGTGAAAAGCTTCTTTATAGGCGTGGTCAGGTCACTTTGATTTTTCATAACAACATCTATATCCTTGTAAGCAAAGCGGCACTCCTCAGCCACGTCTTTCTTACTGGTCTTTCCAAGCACCACGTTTCTTTGCCTAAGGTCTACCATAACAGACTCAACGGAGAATTTCTCCTTTGCGCCTGTGCGTGAATAGTTTCTGCCTGCACCATGAGAAGAAGTCAAAAAGCTTTCAGCCTTGCCCATGCCCTTCACTATATAGCTGTTTGAGCCCATAGATCCTGGGATTATAGCGACTTCGCCATCAGCCGCATGGATAGCGCCTTTGCGGTGTACCCACACGTTCTCACCGTAGTGATTTTCCAGTGCGGCATAGTTATGGTGACAGTTTATCTCGTCACTATAGTTCGGTGTGATACCCGTATACTTCTCAACCTGCTCTGTGAAAATATGCTTTACCTTTTCAAGCATTACCTCTCTGTTTTCAAAAGCAAAGTCTATTGCAAGGTTCATCCAGTTGAGATATCTCTGACCCTCGTCTGTATCCACAGGAAGAAACGACAAATTATACTCTGAGGGAACAGTTGAAAAATACTTGTCATTCATCTCATGGGCTATCTTGTTGAAATACTGCCCTATCATGTTGCCAAACATTCGGCTTCCCGAATGGAGCATTATACAAGCCATGCCGTTTTCGTCTTCCTGTATCTCGATAAAATGGTTTCCACCACCCAGTGAGCCAACGGAATAATATCCCTGCTCGATAAATTTCAGCAATTCGCTGTCAGCATTGTATCTTTCTATCTCGCTTTGCGCCTTATCAAGCACGGCAGAAGCCTGCGGCTTGCCATAATGACTAAAGCCCACCGGGATAGTACGGAGTATATTTCCTACTATCACCTTTATAAGCTCGCCGCTCCCTGTTACAGTGTCACGAAGAATGTTCACAGGGATATCTGTCTGCACGAATGCCATTCCACAGCCGATGTCAACGCCAACTGCATTTGGGATTACCGTATTTTTGCAGGCTATCACACCGCCTATAGGCATTCCCTTTCCTGTATGAGTATCAGGCATCAATGCGATATGGTCATGGGCAAATGGAAGATTTGCAAGGTTTATCGCCTGCTCAAGACAACTTTCCTCGATATCGTCTATAGACTCTGTCCATATCTTGATCGGTACTAGCATTTTATCTTTATCATAATATTCAAACATTTTGTGTACCTCCTACTTTTGCTGTTGTATGTATTATAGCAGATAGATACAAAATAATCATATAAAAAAAGGTGCGAGGTTTTGTTATGTATTGCAATGAGAGTATAGATTTGGTATAATGTTATCAAAGGAGGTGTTCTGAATGGCGGTATATTCTGAACTTATAAAAAATTTTGAGAAGATAAGAGAATATGTGCGTGATTTCTATATCTTTGGATTTCACACAAGAGAAAGCTTTGACGCAAAAAGCAAACGCACCTATGACAACGAAAAGCGCAGGATAGAAAGCTGGCTTTCAGACCACGTTCACACCTCTTTAGAGGGTCACAAAAAGAAAGTATCTGTGCAGGTGGATTCGGGGAACATTTTTCAAAACCCACTGTATCAGTGCTATCGTTCAAAGACCTTTACGGACAATGATATCCGTCTGCACTTTATTTTAATGGACGCTCTTGAAGATAACGCCATGTCAGTGTCGGAGATAGCAGACTATATTTCTGCAAACTACGGCATGGTAATAGACGTGCAGATAATCCGTATCAAGCTAAAGGAATATGTAAAAGAGGGCTTGGTGTCGGAGGTCAAAAGCGGAAGAAATATCCTATACACCAAACCGGTTGTTATGCAGATGATATTGTAAGCAGGTATAAGGGCTTGGGGGATATGATAAAATTCTTCTCTGAGGAAAATCCTTTTGGCGTGGTGGGCAGCTTTATCATGGATAAGCTGGGTGCGAAAAATAATATTTTTGTGCGTAAGCACGCTTACATGGTGCATACTCTTGATGATGAGATACTCATTGATATCATGGGGGCAATGGAGCAAAAAAAGGCTGTTCTGCTATCCTGCGTAAGCCGAAAGAACGACAAAAAGCACGAGATAACAGCCGTTGTGCTGAAGATACACTGCTCGGTGCAGACAGGAAGAAATTATCTTATCATGTATTTCACAAAGCAGAAACGTTTGATGTCTGTAAGGGTGGATTCCATAGTGAAAGTTACTCCCCTTGATGTGGTAGCTGACTATGATACATATTACAGATATTATGAGGACAACCGCAGATATTTATGGGGAACGAGCTTCGGAAATTCACGCAGATACGGACAAAAAGAGCATATTCACATGGAAATAGCGGTAGACGAAACGAAAGAAATGTATGTTGTGAAGCGTTTGGAACGTGAAAAAAGAAGCGGTACTGTCGCAAAGATATCAAATGGGCTTTACTCCTTTGACATTGACCTTTTTGACGCTAACGAAGCCTTTCCATGGATAAAAACGTTCATCGGCAGGATAGTGGCATTTGAAACAACAAACGAGGAATTGCAGGATAAATTTGATTCGGATATCGCAAGGCTTTATGAGATATACGGAGGTGCTTACGAATGAAACTGTTTTCGGAAATATACAGCACCTATTACAGCATAACGGAGAAAATACTGAAAAAGCGCACTGTCACAAAGGCTGAGATAGCAGATATCATCAGACAAAACGGCTTTTCTGAAAGCGTTCTTTTCCTCGAACCTAAGCTCACAGGCGAGGGCGGATATGGTCTGCTGAAAAAAGAAGAAAGCGTATATAAGTCTATCCTGAAAAAAGAGCCTCATATCCCGCTGACGGCACTTGAAAAAGCGTGGCTTTGTGCGGTGCTAAGCGACCCGAGAAGCGGTCTGTTTCTTGACACTGAGCAAAAGTCGCAGTTAGCGGAACTGCTTGGTGCGAAAAAGCTATATCAGAGAAACTTTTTGACCTGCTTTGACCAATATTCTGACGGTGATGATTTTCATAACCCACAATACATACAGCATTTTCGGGATATACTCTCGGCTATCCATGGCAAAAAGCTAATAAAAATAAGCTTCCAGACAAGAAAAGACAACCGCATCACACACTATTTTCTGCCCACAAAGATAGAATACTCTGCCAAAAACAACAAGTTCAGGGTATATGTGAACCGATACCAAAAGCGCAGAATGGTGGACAGTGGCATTATAAACCTGTCGCAGGTAACACTCACTAAGCTGACGGATATAACGCCTGAGAGCTTTTTAGCTGTCACAGACAAGAAAAAGCAGGCAAAAATAAAGATACTTAACGAGCGAAATGCGGTAAATCGTTTTATGCTTGAATTTGCAGAGCTTGAAAAAGAGTCGGTCTTTGATGAGGACAGCGGTGAATGTATGGTTTCTATTAAATATGACGAGCAGAACGAAAATGAGATAATAATACGTTTGTTGGCATTCGGACCTGTGGTAGAGGTGCTTTCGCCATATGATTTTCGCAGGAAAATCAAGGAGAGGGTTGACAGGCAATTGGCTTTGATGAAAAAATAAAACAAAGGCTCTCCGCCGTTTATATGGCAGAGAGCCTTGCTTTTTATCGTTTAAAAGATTTGCCCGTCAAGCAACATCACAAAGTCAAGCTTCGGCACAAAATCAGCGTCATTTCTAAGCTGACTAAGCACATAATGTTCAAGACAACCGGGGAGGTTTTAAAGATCGACGTAAACCTTCCGTTTACGCTGCAATCTCCATTGTGTTGTACTTATTCAAAAAGCACTATCCTATTTTTATTATTTATAACAAAGCCATACGGCTCAGTCACCATTTATATATGCTGTTGTTCTTTGTTGTTATGCCTTTGCTAGAAATTCCTTTCCTGCCTTATCGGTATCAAGTATCGCCTTAATAAACTTTTCTTCCGAAGCTCGCCAGGAACATAAGTCCACTCAACAACGCTTGCCGCCTTATGTGCAATGGCTGGGACATCTTCTTCTGTCAGGGCTATCTCTCCTAATGTGCATGGCAGACCTATACTGCGATTAAACTCAAAAATGCGCTGACGTTCTTCATACTGCTCGTCATATGTAAGCAGGCAAAGCACGCCGAATGAAACTATCTCTCCGTGGAGGTGATCATGCTCGCACTTTGGAAACAGCGAAGCGCCATAGTAAACGCAGTGGGCAAGAGATGAATTATAATAGTAATCGTCCTTTGGATCGGGGTTGTTCTGATGAACAGTAAAATTTGAAACGAGACCTGTTGTAATGATGATATCAAGAGCTATCTGCTCGATATTCTTTGAAGAAACGTTATTTCTGCAATCCTCAAGTGCTTTTTTTCCGTAGGATACAAGCGGTTTTGTGCATGCCTCTGCAAGAACTCTGCCAAGCAAAGGCGTATGGGTCATATCCTTATCACGGCAGGCAAAGACCACCTCGTACTCTTTGCTGAGAGCGTCACCGATACCAGCCCAGAAAAGCTTTTCAGGTGATTCTGCGATTATTTTTGTGTTGATGAAAGTATGGAGTGCAGGTGCTTTGAGGTAAGCATATTCCTTGAAAGTGCCGTCAGCGTTGTAGATAACAGATATTGCCGTGCAGGAAGCGCAGTTTGAAGCAAGGGTCGGGAAAGTGAAAAACGGCTTGTCAATTCTGTCGCAAAGGGTCTTTACAGTATCAACGGCACGTCCGCCGCCAACGCCAAAGACCATATATGCATTTTGCACTTCCGGCATAGCTTTAAGCATTTCAATGTTCTCATAATTTGAGTCGCCGCCATACCATATGAAGTCGGTTATCTCAAGGTCAGAGCCTTTGAGAGCCGCAAGCAGTTCAGGCTTAGCCTTTTCCATAGCGGTCTTGCCGCCGATAACAACAGCGGTTTTTCCATAACGTCGGGTAACATAAGGTATTTCTTTGTAGCAGTCGTCGCCAATAGAGTAGCTTGGTAAAAATTCGTTGTATGACATATTCTTTCCTCCGTTATTTTTAACGGCATTTTCTACCGTCATAATTATATGATTTAATAATACAACTATTTATAGAGTAATTTTGTGATATTTTGTTAATAATTATTAAAAATATATCAGAAAGCGGCACTCCCACTGAGAGTACCGCTATATATTATTCTTCCTCGCGGATAGTCGTAACGCCAAAAACAAAATATACCACATGGCACACCCAAACCACTGCCACTGTTCTGCCTGCGCCTTCGTCACGGAGCACTTTGAGTATCACCGCTTCGTTAAGGCTGTCAAGATCGCTTGTCGGCTCGTCAAATATAGCGAACATCTTGTCCCTTGCCGCCATGCCGTTCATTGCAGCGTGAAAAAAGCTGCCTAACCTTCTCATTTGTATGAAAAAAAACAGCCGAGAGCATCAAACAAACAGTACAGCTTTTATAGCTATTTAGGAAAATACAGAGTAAATTCTGCACCCTTGTCAACCTCGCCATATGCTTCTATCCTGCCACCATGACGCTTTATTATGCGGTCTGCCGTGGCAAGCCCTATGCCGCTGCCTTCGTATTCTTCGTCAAGATGAAGCCGCTGAAAAACGCCGAAAAGCTTGTCAGCATATGCCATGTCAAACCCTGCGCCATTATCTCTGAAGGATATCACACCATAGCTTTCGTCAGGTATCGCAGACACTGTTATAACAGCATTCTGCCTGTGTCGGGTGAATTTGAAAGCATTCGTCATAAGATTTTTCACAAGCATTCTCACCAGCACATCATCACCGCTTATTTGCGGCAAACTACCCTCAATAAGTGTTATATTTCTCTCAGGCTCAGCGGACTTGCACTCATCGAAGATATCACTTACTAATTCATTCATATCAAGCGTTTCATATTCCGGCTCGATGCTGCACATTTTTGAGAAACTAAGAAGCCGTTCTATCATTGTGATAAGCTTTGCAGTCTTGCCCTCTATCATTGAAGCTATCTTCAATGCGTCCTCTGTGTTGCCTGCTCGTATGTCTTCTTTCAGCGTGTCTGCCAACATCTGCGTAACATTCAGCGGCGAACGCAGATCGTGAGATATTGCCGAACAAAACAGACTAAGCTCATTATTTGCCTCCTCAAGCTTTCTGCGCTTGCTGTATATTTCAAGGTGAGTTTTAACTCGTGCCAAAAGCTCCTCCTTTGTAAACGGCTTCACAACATAGTCACAGCACCCAAGCTCAAAGCCCTTTTTTATCACAGCAGGGTCGGATTCAGAAGTCATGAAGATAACAGGTATCTCCTTTGTTTCCTCACCAGATTTGAAATGCCTGCAAAGCTCCAGACCGTCCATGCCCTCCATTTTGATATCCAAAAGAACAAGGTGTGGCTTGCTATTTTCCATCATTTTTAGAGCCGCCTTTGCACTTGTCGCCCCAAGCACCCTGAAGCCCTCATTTCGCAGGATAGTGCCTGCAAAGGCGATATGCTCAGGCATATCGTCAACAATAAGTATCTCCGCTTTTTCAAACATTTCATCACCGCCTTGCCTAAAAAATGCTATTCCGTCATGAGTCTTTGTACCTCGTCCTTGTCTGCAAGCTTTGTTTCGTTTGCATAGATTATCTCGCCCTTTTCCATTACATAAAGCTTGTTGGTGTTTTCAAGAACAAAGTCCAAATACTGCTCCACAAGAAGCACTGTTATGCCTTTCCACTCGTTTATTTTCTGTATCGCCGCTCCGATATCCTGAATTATTGACGGCTGTATGCCCTCTGTAGGCTCGTCAAGAATAAGTATCTTCGGTTCTGCTGCGAGGGCTCTTGCAATTGCTAACTGCTGTTGCTGACCGCCTGAAAGGTCGCCGCCCTTACGCTTTGCAAACTTCGGCAGTATTGGAAAAAGGTCATAGATATAGTCAGGCACTTTGCCCTTTCCGCCCTTTGGCTGCAATCCAAGCTCGATATTTTCCTCAACTGTCATCCGTGAAAAAATATCACGTCCCTGTGGAACATAGCCTATGCCAAGCTTTACACGCTCATAGACAGGCTTTTTGATGATGTTCTCCCCGTCAAATATTATCTCGCCTTTTGGGGTCTTTACAATGCCCATTATGCTTTTGAGAGTGGTGCTTTTGCCAACGCCGTTTCTGCCGATAAGCCCCACTATCTTTCCCTTTTCCACCTCAAAGCTGAGGTTTTCTATAACACGGCTCTCACCATAATATGAGTCAACGTTTTTCAAGCTTAGCATTTTACTCGCCCCCTCTTCCAAGATAAACAGCCTGAACGGTCTTGTCTGCAAGCACGTCGCTGATGTTGCCCTCCATGAGCATTTTGCCCTCGTGAAGCACTGTTACGATATCAGCCGCCTGCTTTACAAAGTCCATATCATGTTCGATAACGATAATAGTGCAATCCTTTTTTATCTCCTTTAGTATCTCGCCCGTTCGGAAAGTTTCGGGCTTGCCCATGCCTGCGGCAGGCTCGTCAAGCATTATTATCTCAGGCTTCTGCACAAGCTGCATCGCTATCTCAAGCCACTGCTTCTGACCATGAGCAAGACTTCCTGCACGTTCTGACGCTTTATCCTCAAGTCCCACACGTTCAAGCGTAGAGCGGATATTTTCCATATCCTCCTTTAAGGGCTTTTTGAAAATGGAATCAAATATGCCCTTGTGACCCTTCAGGGAGAGTATCATGTTCTCCTCCACTGTGAGATTTACGAACACTGACGGCACCTGGAACTTTCTTCCCACGCCCTCCTGCACTATCTTATACTCTTTCATGCCTGTGAGCCTTACGGCTTCTCTGCCCTTGGGGTGGAAAATAACAGTGCCGGAGGTGGGCTTGGTCTTTGCGCAGATTATGTCAAGAAGCGTGGTCTTTCCTGCGCCGTTGGGTCCGATAAAAAAGTGTATGCTGTTGCGCATGACCTTTGTTCTCACCTCTGTGAGGGCGTAAAAGCCGTCAAAGGAAACGGAAATATTGTTTATTTCAAGAACAACGTCATTTGTCTTTGTAGCTGTAGCCATTTTACGCCGCCTCCTTTGCCTTGTCTTTGCCCTTTGTTTTAAGCTTGCGGAAAAGCGCAGGGAGCTGTTCGCTGACGATACCAACGATACCGCTCTTGAAGAATATGATAGTCACGCAGAACACTGCACCGATTATATACTGCCATATCTCAACCATGCTTCCTGAGCTGAGGTTATACTCGCAAAGATTGATAAGAAATGCACCGATAACAGCGCCTATTATCGTTCCTCTGCCTCCGACAGCTACCCATATTACCATTGTGATAGAATATGAAATAGTCATTTGTGACGGAGTAATGCTTCCGTTGAAGTTTACAAAAACTGCGCCTGCGATACCTGCCAGTGCCGCAGACAGCACATAGATAAAGTTCTTATATGCGCTTACCTTATAGCCTGAGAAGTATGTTCTGTTCTCACCGTCTCTAATAGCGATAAGAAGCTTACCGAACTTACGGCTAACAAGAAATCTTGACAGTGCAAAGATAAGTGTCATAAGGATAAGTGCAAGATAATAAAGCTTGAACATCTCGTTTCTGTGAAGATTGCCCTTGATGCTTCCGAAAATGGTCTTTATCTCTGTGATACCCACGTTTCCGTTCGTGTAGGTAGAAAGTGCGATAAAGATAGAATAAGCCGCCCATGTGAGTGCCTGTGAGATGATAGAGAAATAAACGCCCTTTACTCTGTTTTTAAAGATAAAATATCCGATAATAAACGCCACCACTGAGGGTACTGCTATAATAAGGATAAGGGTCAGAGCAAAGGAGTTGAAAGGCTTCCAGATAAGAGGAAGTTCATCAAGTCCGCCTATGTGCATGAAGTCTGTTATCTTGCCCCCTGTTTCTTGAAGCTTTAGATACATTGCCATGCAGTATCCACCAAGGGCAAAATAAAGTCCGTGACCAAGGCTCAGGATACCTGTATAGCCCCATATAAGGTCGATACCCATTGCGGCAATGGCGAACGCCATACACTTGCCGAGAAATATAACTGTAGATGAACCGGAGAGCATTCCGGCATTAAGAAGCAGCGGCATGATGCCAAGTATTATTGCTATTATAAGGAAGCTTATAGCAGCTCCCCTCTTTTTGAAAAATCTGCTTAGTTTCATTGACCGAAACACCTCCCTTACTCGTCAAGATTTCTGCTCTTGATAACGAAAAGTCCCTGCGGACGCTTCTGCAAAAAGATAATAACGATAAGCAGAACGATAGCTTTTGCGATAGTTGATGAAGTATAATTCTCTGTGAAAATGCTTGCAGAGCCTATTATCACAGAGCCGATAGCAGTACCAAGAAGCTTGCCAACGCCGCCGAGAACGACTGCCATAAAGCTGTTTACTATGTAGCTCTGACCAACTGTCGAGTCGATAGAACCAAGAAGCGCCACCGAGCAGCCTGCGATACCGGCAAGACCTGAGCCGATAGCAAAGGTGATGTTATCCACCTTGCGTGAGTTTATGCCCATACATTTTGCCATTGTTCTGTTTTGCATAACCGCTCTCATCTGCTTGCCGAAGTTTGACTTATACATAATAAACCACACCAGAAGCAGACAAAGCGCCACAAGAAGAATGATGAAAAGTCTGTTGTATGAGAATGTACAGCCGCCTATCTTTATTCCACCGTTCAGAAATGACGGTGCTGTTACGTTTACGCCCTGTGTGCCGAAAATGCTTCTTGCCGCCTGCTGTAAAATAAGGCTTATGCCCCATGTTGCAAGCAAGCTGTCTATCTCCCGCCCGTATAATCGGGAGATGATAAACTTTTCAAGCAAGCTTCCAAGAATGAACGTAACGCCGAATGCGGCAGGGATAGCAACAAAATAATAAACGTCACGAATGCTTACGGGACAGTATTTTACGAATATTTGCTGAACGACATATGTCGTATATGCGCCTATCATCACAAACTCTCCATGAGCCATGTTTATTACTCTCATAAGCCCGAAAGTTATTGCAAGACCGAGAGAAGTAAGTAGTATGATAGAACTAAGGCTTACGCCGTTGAACATAGTGTTTATAAAACGATCCATAGATTTTTGCCACGTCCTTTCGTGCCCTTAATAATGCACAGCCAAATTACTGACTGTGCATTAAAGGATACTTACAGAGGATTTATTATGAAATATGCTTATTCAAGAGGCTGGATCCCTGCCTTAACTGCCCATTCATAAGTTGAGAGATATGGGTCCGGAGCAACAGGGTCAGTTGCGTATATCTCGTTGATAAGTCCGTCATCGCCCACCTGACCGATCCTTACAGGCTTTACAAGGTGGTGATTGTCGCCCTGGATAGTTACAGTGCCTTCCAGTGCGTCAAAGGATATCTCACCTGATTCAACCGCCTTGATAACGTCCTCAGGCTCAAAGCTGTCTGCCTTTTCGCAGGCTGCTTTCCAAAGGTAAACTGCGTCATATGCGGCTTCCGCAGGGTCAGATGTTACTCTGTTCTCACCGTACGCGTCCTTATATGCCTTAACAAATTCCTTGTTCTTTTCTGTGTCTGTTGTCTGATAATAGTTCCATGATACCATGTGACCCTTAAGGATATCAGCGCCAATTGTAGCGACCTCTTCCTCTGCGATAGAGAATGACATTGTCATGTAATCCTTGCTTGTATAGTTCTTTTCAGACATCTGCTTGAAGAATGAAACGTTGCCTGTTCCGTTAAGAGTGTTGATGATAACGTCAGGCTTTGCAGCTTCGATCTTTGAGATGATAGCTGCAAAATCCGTCTGATCCATATCTGCATACTCTTCACCAACGGCTTTTGCACCCTTTGCTTCAAGCTGTGCGTTGATTATCATGTTCGCTGTTCTTGGGAAAACGTAGTCAGAGCCAAGGAGGAAGAACTTCTTATAGCCCTGATCAAGCAGATAATCGATAGCAGGAACGATCTGCTGGTTTGGCGCTGCGCCTGTGTATACGATATTCGATGAGCTTTCCATGCCCTCATACTGAACAGGATACCAAAGAAGTGAGCCGTATTCCTCAACAATAGGCTTAACAGCCTTTCTTGACGATGAAGTCCAGCAGCCGAAGATAGTTGAAACGCCCTCGCTGTCAATAAGCTTTTCAGCCTTTGTTGCAAAGGTTGACGGTTCGGAAGCTCCGTCCTCCTCGACGTATTCTATCTGCTTGCCGTTTACACCGCCTGCGGCATTTATCTCCTTGATAGCAAGCACCTCAGCGTCACGAACTGACTTTTCACTGATAGCCATTGAGCCTGTGAGGGAGTGAAGAAGTCCCACCTTAACTGTGTCGCCGTCGCCACTGCTTGAGCCTCCTCTTGAACCGCAGGCTGTGAGCATTGTTGCCGCCAGAGCCGCTGCTGAAAGCACCGCTAAAAATCTCTTCATTCTTGTCTTTTTCATAGTGTTTTCCTCCAATTCATTTTACTTTTCCATACTAAATGCAATAAAAAAATTGGCTCTCTGCTCTAAAGGGTATTTTCCCTTGACAGATAAACCAACTTCATTGTTGTAATATTAAGTTTTTTACCTAAAACAGACCAAGCTGCTTAAGCGCCTTATCATTTTCCGCTGTACCTTTTTTACCGAGTATATCCTCACCAAGCTTTATCTTCAGATACTGAATGATAAGCTCCGTGCATTTATCCATTCCCATACGGTCAGAATTAAGGGTCATATCATAAAGCACCGGATTTGTCCACGTTTCACCGCCTGTGTAATACTTGTAGTAATCGGCACGATAGCGGTCGGTCTGATAGATCATTCTGTGGGCTTCTTCCTCGGTGACACCAAGGCGTTCAATAACATTTTTTACGCAGAAAGCTCTTGGAGCTTCTATATACACGCTTACGGTGTTTTCATAGTCACGCAGCAGGTGATTTGCACATTTTCCAATGATAATGCAGGATTGCTGTTTGGCAAGCTCCTTGATTATCTTCGCCTGAATATTGTAAAGATTAACGTCGGAAATGAAGCTCTTGTCCGTCGGCTCAACGATATCGTCCTTGTTCGCAGACTTCATAAGTCTTTTGATAAGGTGGTAGCCCCTCAGCTTTTCGTCCACCTGAAAAAACAGATCCTTGTTTATTCCGCTGTAGTTTGAAGCCATGCTGAGTATCTGGCTTTCATAGCAAGGTATCCCAAGCTGTTTTGAAAGAGCAAGTCCGATCTGCTTTCCTCCGCTTCCGAAACCTCTTGCTATGGTAATAACGAAATTGTCCATTTCTATCACCTCCTGTGCTTATAGTATAGCACAAGGGTCAAAAGATAAAAACACTAAAAATCAGAGAAAATCCTATATTTTTCAGACAAGTCACAATGATTGTTTATACTGTGCAGGGGAAACGCCCGTTATCTCTTTAAACACCTTTGTGAAATAGTCTGCACTTGAATAGCCAAGCTCCTCGCTTATCTCATAGGCCTTCATTCCGCTTTGCCGCAAAAGCTTTTTGGCGTATTCTATTTTCACAAGGGTGCTGAATTTGCTGAAGCTTTCCCCTATCTGCCGCCTGAAAAGTTTGCCGAAATAGTCACGGCTGAAGCCAAAATGCTCCGCCGCCTGCTCAACTGAGATATCCCGACAGCTTGTATTTGAAAAATATGTGCAGATATCCTGAGTAAAGCTGTCTCCGCTACTTTTGCCCACGGCTTCAAGTGCCGAAAGCACATAGTCTGAGCAGGTGTTTTCAACCTTCTTCTCTTCAAGCTTTTCGGTTACACGTCTTAGCATATCTCCAAGCTTTTGCTCATTGACTGGCTTTAAAAGATAGTCAAACGCCCCAAGCACAAGCCCTTTTCGTGCATATTCAAACTCGTCATATGAGCTTATGAAAGCCACTGCCACATCTATGCCAAGCTCGTTTATCTTTCCAAGAAGCTCTATGCCGTCAATAAACGGCATTCTTATATCCGTCAGCACAAGGTCAAAATCTTCGGATCTAAGCACAGCAAGAGCGTCCTTGCCGTTTGACACCTCTTTTGCTATAACAAAGCCACATTCTTTCCACACTGACATTCGTGAGTAGATAAAACGCATATCTGCGTCGTCCTCCGCCAAAAGTATCTTATACACACTTGTCACCTCCATAGATCCTCAGACTGTGTGATGCTTAGAAGATCATATCTGTTTATGTATTCTTCAAGCCGCCTGAAATTCGTCTTTTTCATAAACTTCTTGAACTCTGCCCTGTGCTGTTGAAAATATTCTGCCACAGAGATATCAAAGGCTTTGCAACGGTCTAAAAGCCCTTTTACAAGCTGTGAGTTTTTCTGATCATCTGCATTCTGCGGACTGCTGTCATCATCAAGCTGCAAAAATTTCTCAAGCCTGCTCACAGCCTTATGCCACTGTTCCTCAAAATCTTTTGTATCAGCATTTTGCAGTGCATCAGTTTTAAGAGTATCGTTTAGCGCCTTTGCGCTTTCATGAAGCCGTCTGCAGCAGAGATTGCCCGAAAGCCCCATAATGTCATGGAGAATTATCCGTGCGTTCATATAGCTTCCCGCTTCGATATGCTGGCAGATATATTTCTGGTCGTTTCCGTGGTCGGAAATAAAACGCTTTATTATATCAAAAAGTATGCTTTTGCTGCCGCCCAAAGCGTCAAGGCAGGCAACGCAGTCAAACACTTCGTCACCCTGCTCAACAGTTATTTCGGGCATTTCACGCCTTATGTGCAAATGCTTGTATATCATTTTTCTCAGATCATCAGGTCGGAAAGGCTTCGAGATATAGCCGTCCATGCCTGCTTCATAGGCTTTTTGCTCTATGCCCGAAACAACGTCGGCAGTAAGAGCGATTATTGGCGTAAGTCTGAAATCAGGAAGTTCTCTTATGTGTCTTGCTGTTTCATAGCCGTCCATATCAGGCATATGAAGGTCAAGAATTATCATATCAGGACTATGACCAAGGCAATATTCTATAGCCTTTGAGCCGCTGTCGGCGGTATCCACCTGCAAGCCGTATGTACCTAATATCTCGCTTTCGATATCCAGGTTCACACTGTTGTCGTCCACCAACAAAATTACCGTTTTTTCAACAAGCACGCCCTGAGAAGTATCATTTTCGCTCTGCACCTGTGACGGCTCTGCGACATCAAACGGCATAAGAAAGCTAAAGCACGAGCCTTTTCCAAGCTGAGATGTAACCTCGATGCTATATTTACCACCGCTTGCCGCCTTGACGATAGATTGCGAGATAGGGAGCCCCAGACCTGTTCCTCCGTGACGTCTTGTCACTCCTGCGTCGCTTTGGATAAAAGGTTCAAAAATGCTCTCAAGCCTGTCTTGGGGTATGCCCTCCCCTGAGTCTGAAACACTGAACTTGATAACAACGCTTTTGTCCTTTATTTCCTGACATTTACAGTCAAAGGCCACCTCGCCCCTGTCGGTGAACTTCACCGCATTTCCGATAAGATTTACAATCACCTGCCTCAATCGCAAAGGGTCGCCGCTGATGCAATTCGGCAAATCCCCCGATATATCAAGACGCAATGGGATATCCTTTGCTATGGCTGTGCTTTCCATTATGGAATAGGTGTCGCTTATAAGCTTCACCAGGTCAAAATCGGTGTATTCGAGTTGCAAGCTTCCCGACTCTATTTTGGAAAAGTCAAGAACGTTATTTATAAGACCAAGAAGATTTTCTGAGGCTGTGTTTATATTAGTGCAATATCTCTTCTGAGCATCATTAAGACTGGTATTTGAAAGCATATAAAGATAGCCTGTGATAGCATTAAGCGGCGTGCGAAGCTCATGGCTCATTTGTGCAAGAAAATCACTTTTTGCACTGTTCGCCCTGTCTGCTTCTTCTTTAGCCTGCCGCATTTGTGCCTCGGCTGTTTCACGCTTTTTAAGCTCATTTTGAAGTATCTGCGAAAGGCGGTTGAAAAGCTCGCCAAATCGAAAAAGCTCATACGCTCCCTTTGGTGACACACGAACGTTTGAAAGGTCAAATTCGGCAGAATTTTCATTACGCTTTGAAAGGCTCTCAGAGTAGTCGTTTATAGGTCTGACATAAAGGCTTTCAAAAACTATCAGTACTATGCCCACAATAACTAGCACGCTCGCTGAACACACAAGCTGTATCACCAGTGCAGTTTCACGTCCTGCGGCAGCGCTTTCCACCTCTGCATCAAGACGTTTATTAAGAGCCTGACGAAAGCGTTCTATAGGCGACATTATCATGGTTTTAGAATCGTTATAAAAGCTGTCATAAAGTATCTCGCGGGAACGCTCTTTCATTTCATCAGGGCTAAGTCCGCTGTATTCCTCAGGCAGGGGCGTATCCTCCACAATGGAAACATACTCAGCCAATCTGCCGCCCTTGCTGTCGCCAAACTGTTTCGCTGTTATGCCTTTTGCAGTGAGCATAAGCTTCATTGACACTGTTTCGGTCTTTATGAGAGTATCAGAAAACTTTTTGGCTTCCGCAAGAAGCGCAGTTTCGTTCTCTGGGGGGTCAAGGGCGGAAAGGCTGTTTATAACACGATCACGAGTCTTTTCCTCATAGACCTCATACCAATAGTTGTAAAGGTGTTCGATATCCCCTGTTACGGAGAATTTTCTAGCTTCATCGGTAAGATAATCGGAAGCGTCCGCAAGCTCCTGTCCAAGATCAGAAAGCTCTCCCCTGTTTGATTGTGCGGTATTTTCTCTGTTGATACACTGAGTCATATATCTGCTGCTCATTAAAGTAAGAGCCGTAATAAGAAGAAACACCACAACTGCACAAATGGTGATATTGCGGCTTTTGAGCGCACTTCTGTCCTTCTTTTCATTGACTTTCACAGAAAACACCCCCACAAAAAAATAAAAAACGCCCCGTGAAAATTACACGGAGCGTCATTGCTCTTAAATTATTACCTAAAAATTATATCATATTTTTGCAGTTTTGTCAACTGTTGTGGAATTTTGGCTATTTCAACTTTGCTTGTGATAAATTAAAATCTTTGCTTAAGAAAAGACTTAACGAGAAAAGAACAAGAATAGGGGAAGGTATAGACATCACTGTCATGCCCAATATTTCCATGCTTTAACTTTATACCAAAACTTATATCTTCGTATTTATCGGAGAATATAAGTATTTTCATTGATTTCATTTTGAGATTTCACTTCAATGGGAACAAGATTATTAGCAGTGCGCAAGAAAAAGTCTTGTTCCAATTAGCAATTATCTTTTCCGTCATTTCATCAAGTGAACTGAACGGTCTGTGATCAAAACCTATTATGTTCTTGTGTCCGATATGCAGGTCTGACGTATAAAATTTTTTTGGTGCTAAAATATTCGATGATTCTGACAAAACATCCACCTGCTTTGGGTCATTATACTGCTCCATTTTCTTCGTGTTCAGCGGAATAAGTATTTATACACTTTCTGAACGTCCCCCAGGTCAATTTCCAAATCACTGGTATATGTACGACATCATCCTTAAATGTAACACTGCCGGGCAAGACCACATAGTCCACCGCCGGGTATCTGTCGTCCGATAATGCGGCCGACACTGTGCATTTCCTAACAGGTTCACTTTCACACGTTATCTCTACTATACAATTAATGTCAAAGCAATCTAAAAATTCTTCTAATCGCATTGCATTTTTCCTTCTTTCTTTTCTGCCGTAAGGGTTTTTATTGCGTCTATTATTTCTCCAGTCCTCGTGTACCAATTTACAAGCTCATTCTTTTCTATAAGATCTCGTATGATCGGCTTGACCACAGGATAATAATCGTTTCGTATGCATATGTGATTGCCAAAGCCCTCATATAAGTGCGTATAATTTTCCGGTGGCTTTGTGTGCTTGAAGTTCCTTTCGTCCTTACTGAGGTAGAACACGAACTCAGTTCTGCATGATTCATCTGATTCAGGACCATTCCAATAGCAATCATCTAACGCAGGAAAATACTCCTTGACCTTTGAATATGGCATTTCTTCAGAAAAGAAAAGCGAGAACTCCTCACCTTCGGCTGTGATAAATTCCATAAGATTGCCGACCCCCATAGCACCAGGCTCGGCAAGAGTAAAGAACGCTATGTCTTTAAACATTTCCTTTGTATATTCTTGATTTTTTACGTTTGCCAATTTCATATCCACCTTTCATATCACTCTTCATAACCATATGGTTCTAATGGTATTTGCCAGTTTTCCGTTACTTGATAATATTCATCTTTGTCAGTATCGACCAGCAGTATGGGGAGTATGCCGTTTGTCAGCACATCGCCGTCAATATAAATGTGGCTATCTCCATCGTAATATATATCGTGAAAATCGCTGTCGTCTGCGATCTCAGAGGTGTATATATGCCCTGCCACGACTTTCTTATCAAGCCCAGCTATCTTGCCAAGCTGATGTGGATATTTTTGCAAAATTCATATTCGCTTGTTTCCCACTTCCACTCATCGGCTGCTTCTTCGTTGATACCTGCGTGGACAAATATCGTATTGCCCTCAACATAATACTTCGGCAAATTTTCCATCCAGCGGATATATTTAGTATCGCAATGGTCTTGATCACTTAAATAGCCTACATACACATTGTCGATACTAGAAAAGCCCTCCAGCACAAAATCTTCGTGATTTCCCATTAGTGTGATAACTTTATCTGTTCCGTATTTCGCCTGTAGATTCATTATCTTATCAAACACCTGTCGACTTTCATCGCCGCCGTGGATATAGTCGCCAAGCAAGACAAGCTTTGTATCCGGCTCTTCAAGATGTTCCAAAATGATATCCAGCGCATAAAGAAAAGGTATAAAACAGCCGTGTATATCGCTTATTGCATATATTTTCAATAAATATGACCTCCTATATTATAATTTTCTCATCAAAGTCCCAGATCGCTGATATCAAGCAGCGTTCTTTTCTGGCGGTGATCGTTTTTTATGGTCTCAAAACAGTATACCAAAAGCTCTTTACTATCTTCATCTGCAAGATATTCTTTGTACTTTTCTCTGATGTCGGCAAGAGAGAATTTTATACATATAGGCTTCTCGTTCTCGTTACATTTTTCAACCAGCAGATAGCCTTTTATCTTGCAGGCGTCGGAAAAGCGTTGTGCGTCAAATATGCGCATTTTATCACGGACTTCACAGGCAAGCAAGTTGAGCAGATATTCGTCAGAAACAGTTTTCGCTGCCGCATAGTCACATCTGCCAAGCGTTCCTGTGCCGTTTCTAAAAAGCCCCAAAGCCTTATGAACGTTCGGTTCGATCTTTTTGCGGATATCCTCAGCTGTTAAATTTGATGAGTCACGCTCGCTTAAATGCTCTCTGTAAAGCTTGTGGAAAAGCTCAGCATTGGGGTCTTTCATAAATCTTTGCACGGCGTTATCGACTTCTTCCCTGCCCTCTTCATCATAGAACATATAGCGCATATCTAGTTTATCTGCCACATCTTCTGCTAAGATCAGCATTTTCTCAATATCTGTTTCAGTAATAAATTTCACTTGCCATTGCACCTCATTGTATTGCCTAAAGACTGCAAAAACTGATATCTTGCGCATAATTCGGCGCTGTGGTATAGGCTATTATGTCTTTGCCAAACCTTTCCTTGTTCCAATAAACGCCGAGCCATTCTTTACTTCCATTGTTTTCTCTGAATACCAGATAATGTTCATCTGCTTCGTGAATGCGCACTCCTGCATATACCATCATTTCGCTTCTCACGGCTCTTGCAAATATTTTCAAAAGATACTCATCGCAAACGCTTTGTGCGGCGGCATATACAGCAGGAACACCGTGGTGAAAGATCAGTCTGCCATCTCTAAATAGTCTGACAGCGATATCGTTTATCTGCTCAGTCGCTTCGAGTATCTCTGCGCAGGAATATTCTTCAACCTCGGTGATCATAACGTCTCTTCGACAAAGAGATACAAGCAGCGGAACATTATGAAGATATCTGGAAGTGTGATATATCATCAGATCTCTGACGATCGTCTGGGCTAGGTCATACATCTTGTCGATATCTTTTTCCGTGATATAGTTTATCTCTTTACAAACGTTTTCAAGGTAAGCACGTGAATAGAAAATATCCTCATCATTAAAAGCTTTGATAGTATTCTGTATCTGTTTCTCAGAAAAACCAAAATACGTCATCTCATATAAAACCAACGCTGTGAATTTAACATCACCATACTTTGCAATGCTTGCTTCATCGACGGTATAACCTAAGACCTCATCCCAAGGAACCGCCTCTATGCTGTAAGTTTCGTTATTCGATCTATCGAGCAGATAAACATTATAAAAATTTTCGCCCTCTTCCTGTGCTTCTTTAAGCTCCTCAATATATAAAACTTCATTGTCCGATTTGTTGGGAGTTATCTGAGGCAAAGCCTTTATAGTCTCTCTTATCCTCTGATTGGCAGAGCATTTTTCAGAGCTTTTGATCATCGCTAAAAATTCGCTGACAACCTTAAATTCATCGCAGCTTTGGAGCACTTGATAAAAGTACATCATATCTCCCCCATTATCAGTCTGAATCATTCATGTCAATAACATAATCATTTATCGAAAGCCACGCCACTATATTTTCTTTCCCCATATAGAAACACCCCTGTTTGAAATACCCTGGCTCATCATCTGGGTTGTAGGCATGCGAATGCCAAGTTGCTACGTCTAACCCGCCATTCTTATATAGCACGACACAGCCTGTCATATCCTCTGGTTTTTTCTCCTTTAAATTTATAAACTCCGACAATGGAATATTCAACTTCTTCTTTGACATTAAAATAACCTCTCCTCTTATAATCACATATCCTACAACTCATTCATATAGTTTTGTGTGTATTTACCCCAACAGCTTAGCATTTCATCATCTGAAAACTTCCCGTCATATAGATAGTCCTTCAGCTTCCTTTCCGCCTTTACAATCTCATCCAGGTTCGTTATATTCTTTGGGTCGCTCTTTATTACTTCAAATATTCTTTTCAAAGCGTGTGTGTAGCCCTTTTGACCATAGGCTTTCCTACCTTCTGCCCTTATCTTTGGTTGTAAATTATGTGTAACTATATGTGAGACAGTTTCATCTATCCAGGACATCTGGTGATTAAAAGACATTCCCAAAAAGCTAACCTGAACACGACCGCTTTCCATGTTGCCCACTCCTTTCATACTCATCTTCTCTATATTTATAGTATAACACGCTTTCGCCGTTACGTCTAGTACGTTATTTGTCACATATCAAACTATTTATAATTCAACAAACGGCACTTATAGTGCCGTAATAATGATCACGGTATAATCAAAACAAGCGTATACCAAATCGGTATACGCTCGTTTTGTCAAAAAGCTATTACTCTGAAATATATTTTTCAGCCTTTTCCTTGAATCTCTCGTGGATTTCTTGATTTCTTTCTTCGACAACTTCGTCAATAAGCTGTGAAAATGTATTATTGATATTTACCTTGAGAAGTTCCTGCGTCTTTGTTGACAGAAAATAATCAAAGCATATCTCGGAAATGCATTTGAAAATATGTTCGTATTTTTCTTCAGGCTTCATACTATCCCAGCCTTTTTCCGCACACTGCGAAATCATAGCTCATATCGTCCCTGTCAGGAGAACTGTAGCCAAACTCCTCCGGAACATCAGGCACGCCCTGCTGTGCTTCGCTTTCAAAAGGGGGTGGAACAAACTCTGCTTTGGGCTTTGTCTGCGGTCTGCAAAGTGCATATATCATAACAAGCAGCGTCACCGCAAAGCAAACCGCCAGCACAGATACTATCAATTTGCCGTCATCTTTTTTGCTTATTCATCATGAGACCCCTGAATCGTCAAAACTTATTATCTTCTCTGCGATTTTTCCGCAACTATCCAGTTTTCACCGCTCTGAGTTATAGTAAACTTCTCGCTGTCAACAAAGTCGGTCGGGTCAAAATTATATGTGCCTGCAAGAACGTGAGGCAGATATTTGCTGTTTGGATTTTTGTAGATCGTACTTGAAATATTTGTAGTACCGCTGATATTTACTGTACCTGTATTATTGATAACTACGCTTTTATTCGCATCTTCATTTGTAAGAGTGCAGTCAGTTATATTTGCAGTACCCCTCGAAACATAAACAGGAGTATATTTTGTGGATATCTTACAGCCTATAAGATTTGTTGTGCCGCCCTGCACCATTATCGGACCTTCGTCGCCGTTAAGAGTGCCGTTTTTGATAGTACAATCTGCGCCATTGTTCATTATCTGTCCTGTGATAGTGTGACCGTTAAGGTCGAGTTCGATAACAGTGTTCTTTTTGCAGTTTATGCGGCTTTTCAGTGTGATATCGTCATCAAGCTTTATCTTTCCGCCTGCTGCCACTGCGCTAACAAGGTCGTTATATGATGAAACTGTTTTTACATCTGTATCTGCATTTTCCGAAGCTTCTGCAATATTTACCGCTACGTTTCCTACTTTTGTAAGAGCGGTAACATCTGATGAAGCTCGCCGCTTAGGGTAAGAGCCGTGCTTACTGTAAGGCTTTCATCATTAACAGCCTTGCCCTCGGCTGTGGGTATGGTAAATTCGTCATTTGTGAATGTGCCTTTTACAACGCTGTATTCATCAAGAGGCTGGTATGTAAAATCAACGTCGATTGCCGCATTGGAATGGTTTGTAACGCTTATATCATTGCCCTTTGCAGACCATTCGCACTTGGTATCAATGTCATATTCGTGGGTTTTAGCGTTCCAAGTCTTTGTTCCGTTCACGCTGTATGTGAACTCCATTTCGCCCCACACAACGTCGGCACTGATAGTTTTTGAAGTCTTGATATCCTCAACATACTTTGCATTTACGCCGATATCCTTTTTGATGTCAGCGTCATCAGCCGCCGCTGCAAACGCCGCCGTGCTGAGTGTTGCCACAAGTGCAAATGCCATTGTGATAGAAATTGTCTTTTTCATAAGTGAGTTCTCCTTTTTTATAATTGATTTTTTTTACTTACATATTTGGTGTTTCGCCGTATCCGTCCCACCTGCCGTCAAGTCCAATATACCGTCCGTCAATAGTGGTGTTCTTTGCTATTGAACCGTCTCAGTCAAAATAGTACCAATCGTCATTCACTTTGACCCAATCTGAGTGCAATTTTCCGTCATCACCAGAATAACGCCCATCATTTCCACCGTCATTGAACCAACCTCTGACAAGCTTGCCGTCTTCATCGGCATAATACCATTCATTTCCGCCGTCCTTAAACCAACCTGTGACCAATTTGCCGTTCTTATCATAATAGTACCAATCGCCGGTTTCCTCATCCTTATACCAGCCTGTTATCGTACTGTCGCCTGCATCTCCCGAATCATCGGTAGTGACATTCACTGTAACAGTGCCGATAGTCTTGCTTTCAAAATGCTCTGTTGGTTTACCTGACAGGCTCAACTTACAATTCTTACTTTCTGAGATAGGCACTATTAGCTCACTGCTTGAAAAATAGCCTTTTATCTCGTCCATGCCCTCTGCTTGTTTGTATGAAAAATCCGCCATAACACCCACATTCCCTGTGTTTGTCAAAGTAAAATTTCCGCCGCTGTCAGACCAACCGCCACCTTTATATGAGTGGGTCTCAGGATCCCACTGCCCGTCTGTATAGGTAAACTCCAAAGAGTCCCAAGTGATGTCGATGCTCACCTGCACTTTTGAGTCAGAATTATCCGCAGATGCAGAAACAGACACTAACAACGCCGTGGCAATTCCCATAGCTGCAAAAAAAGCTTTTACCTTTTTATCCATATTTCACCTCTCTTCATCTGACATTATGACAGTCGCCATAGTGTCCGCCATTGCTCACTCAACTGTTTCAGTATCATAGCTCATCGTCTGCACAAGCACTTTCGCTGAGTTTTCTATTACTCTCATTTTCATTGTTTAACAAGCATCTCTAATTAACAGCATGAATATTTATAATAATTATCTATGATTCTTAACAAAAAGTCAATAATATTTGCACAAACGGCAAAAAACTTGCACAAGCGGTAGGTGATTTGGTGTACGGAAAGCAAAGCCTCCCACAGAAACAATTCCGTGGGAGGCTTATTATTATATCAAATACTTATTATCTCACTCATCGTCCTCTCCCACAGCCGAAAGCTTTTTATATCGGCGGTGTTCGATTATCTGCTGTTTGTGCTGTTCAAAATACTCGTCATATCTGTTTCTGCCAAACTTTGCTATCAGCTTATGATTATAATTCATAAGCTTAGCCGTAAATTCATCACTATCAGCGTAATACAAATTAAGAAAATCATTATGATCATATCTTTGACCCTTTCGGTCAAAATCAAGCAGGTCAAGAAGCATGGCGGCATTAAAATCTATTTTCAGATCCTTATGGCTAAGGTTTTCTGCCTTTTCATCACCCACCATATACACATGATATAATTCTGAGTCGGCAATAAATCTGTATTCATAGCCACCCTCTTTATTCTTTAATGAAGCGGTGATAATTGCTTTTTTACTCTTGATATCATTATTGAAAAGACCCTTTATACGGCTGAGCAAACGATATGTTTCATAAAACTTCTTCTCTTTTATATCTCCACGAAGAATATTCTCCTCAGAATCCTCCTTGCTGAAAGACTTATTTCCGGCTTCGCTTTCAAACAATGCCTTTGCCGCAACAGCGTTCCAATAATTTTTCACATATACGCCCTGACCATTGTCCTGATCCTGCTCTACTCTGAAATATCCGCCCTCAGGATAAATAGAAAAGGTCGTTTTGTCAAGCTTTTGCGAGAGGCTGTGCCTTTTTGCATCGGCGGCAGCACCACGGACGCTGACGATAATAACATTTCCAACTATTCTTATAATGCCTATGGCAAGATTGGCGGCTATCACAAAAGGCAGAATAAAGCCCCATGTAACAGCAAAGGTCGCACGCAGAGCAATAAGGATTATCCACAAAGGTCCCCATATAGTCATACCTAGATCGACCTCATATTCCTCACGGGTCATCTCATCTTCAAGGAGGACAACTTTTGAAAAGTTATTATACACAGAACCAAACACATTGAAGCCCTTTCGCCCTATCCTAAACGGAAAGCCTGCCGCAAATATCCAGCAAAGTACGCCTGAGATAAGTGCAGTGAGCCAATAGTATTCAAAATATTGTGCCTGCTTGAAGCTTATCTGCTTGTTCAGGACTTTATTCACAGGCTTTTGCAGTGGAGTTACTTTACTAAATATATTTTTCAGGCTGTTGTCAATATCAGTATATGAAGCCTTTTCACCGTCTTTGACAACGCCAAAGGCACTTCCCACAGTGACGGTCTGCTTTGAGTTTTCAGCTATGTACTTATCATATCTGTCATCATTTCCTGCGATCTTAGGTATAGCAAAGGTCACAATGATAAGTGCGACCACAAGTATCACAAACTGCATCAGGGCTGTAACAATGTTTTTCATTTTCCATATGTTCCTTTCAAATATGATCTTCTAAATACATTATAATATATTGAAAGGGTTTTGGCAAGAAGTATCATAAGATTTTTTCGCCATCATAAAACAAAAAAAGAGCGACTGAAAAGTTAGGTATCACAAATTTATTAAAGCAAAAAAATGCTCTGCGGAATCACACTCTCCGCAGAGCATTTCGTTTTAGTATAGCTTTCCGTTTTTCTTGTAACCGCCGTCAGCCTCAGAATATTTAAGGCACATAAACTGCCACTTGTAATTCCATTGTGGACTGTCATAGACCTTTTCTCCGACTTCCAGCAGATAAGTCACTCCGTCTATCTTTATCTCGCCCCAGAAGTGCTGTCCTCCGCCCTTGCGGTTGCCCATAACAAGGTTTGCGTCATAGCCGAGATAAACCATCATTTCCACCAGTGCGCCATTGTAATCAGAACATTGACCTTCTTTGTAAACAAAGATATTCTTGCTATGCGAGCCTGTCGGTATCCTGCCATATTTCAAATTCTTTCTTATCCAATCCGCAGTATATTCGACCTTCTTTGCCGCCGACCAATCTTTCTTGAAATGCTTTGAGGCAAAGTTTTTAAGTATCTTCTTCTCCTCTGCTGTAAGAGTGTGCGTCGAGGTCTTTGTTTTCTTGCCCTGAACGTTGTAGATCTTATAAGTGCTGTGGCTCTTCTTTGTTGCCGCATTAAGTCTTGAAACAGTGTTTATCTTGCATTGGATACCCGTCCAGCTACTGTAAACCACCTTTCCGTTTATGGTCTTATAAGCCCTCATTTTGAAGTGATAATTCTTTGAACCTGAAAGGTCTGATTTTGTATAGGAGGTTGTGCTGTTCTTTGTTATCTTCTTGAGCTGAACATAATCGTTATAGCAATCCTTTGGCATACTATAGTAATCGTTATGTGGGATAGTCCACTCATCGCCCTTGCACCAGTATATCTGATATCCATCAGCCTTTGTGTTCTTCTTCCAGCTTATCGTGACTTTCTTATTATAAGCCTTTACCGTCATTTTCGGTGTGGATAACTTCGTGTTGCCTTTTACTGTTATATAAGGGCCGGTCTTAGAGTTGTATTCAAGCTTTACGGCATAAGTATAACTCGTTGCCTCTGAAAGCTTCTTGTCAGTATAGCTTGTGGAACTCGTGACCGTCAGACGCTTGTAGGTCTTTTTCTTTGGATCATAGCGATAAACCCTGTATTTGCAATTGCCGATCTTGTTCCAGCTAAGCTTTACAGAAGTGGTAGAGTCAGCGGTAGCCTTAAATCCCTTTGGCTTTCCAAGGATGATCTTGAATGTTGTCGAAACAGGGTACCTGCTTTCGTAGTTTCCGCCAAGAGTAACAACAGCGGTCGCAGTGCCTATATTTGTGTTATTGTAATATGTTACAGTATAGTCGGAACTCTTGATCATATTTCCGTCCGCCTTGACAAAAAGGCTCGGTCTGACAGCTTTGCCGGTATAATCCACATCAGCTATCTTTAGTATCTCGACCTCAGAAACAGCTTTCGGGCTGATAGTAAAAGGCACTGTCACATATCCTGTATAGCCGTTCATTCCTGCTATGGTCATATAGCCTGTTCCGGCATTCACATTGTTTGTGTATGATACATTATAATCAACGCCACGTCTTAGCACCGCACCACTAACTGTAACAACAGGTGCAGGAGTCTGAGCATAACCCGTGTAGGTGCAGCTAGTATCCACAGAAATATTCTCGCTGGATATTTCAGCCTCTACAACGTTATACTCAAAGGAATCGGTTCCATTAAAGTTGCCGATACCTTTAATATAAGCATAATGCCCGCCAAGCTCGCCACAGTCGTCCTCATATTCGATCTCATAGTCAACGCCCTCAGCAAGCACAATATCATTGTATGTAACAATAGGTTTTGGCTGAACAGGTTTACCGGCACAGTAGCTCTGCTCATACTCGCAGTCAATATCCGCACTATAAATATCAGCTGGCACGATATTGAAATTCTTTGTAAAGCTTCCTGTGTAATTGCCTATACCAGTGAAGTAGCCGTCGCAGTACCTACGTTTATATTATTCTCATAAGTAACAACATAGTCCTCGTCCTCAGTGAGCCGGTAATAATTGTTGCTGTCCATAAGTGAATAGCCATAAAGCGTCTTTTCCGTGCCGTCATACGTCTGATCGCCTTCATACCAACTGCTATACATATCCTCAGTCAACTGAATGGCTTCATCGTTCTCCGACGTATAAAGACCGACTTCCTCTCCGCCAGCAGGAATTTGCTCCTCTGCCTCAGCTCCGAAGCATACCACTGCACTTTGCAGTGCAAGACACACTGCCACTGCCGTCGTAAGCGTCCGCTTAAATAACTTCATATTATTTTTCCTTTCCACTATAGTTTTCTCATATATTACTAATTTTATCACAAAGATGTGACAATGTCAAGATAAAATACAACAAATAGAAAGCCTCATGACATTCAGTTAGATCGTGAAGTGGAGGATGTAAAATACGGTGATACCACACAAGAATAAGGAGGTCTGATTATGATCTCTGAATTTGTACGAGAACAAAAAAAGATATATTCTGACGGCTTGAGAGAATCAATATAAAGTAAATTTTATATCGGTATATATGCTCAACGCAGCGTATATACCGATTTTTGTTTCAAAAAGTTTCTTAATTTTCTGAAATTTAAAAGCAGAGTTTTGTGTACATACAACATATTATACTGCATATGTGATAAAAATTAGTCATATTGTTCAATTAGCCTACGAAAAGTTGTGCTAAAATACGAAAATTATTTGTGTAAACGTTTTACTCAAATATTTAAGTTGACTTATTATACTTTTAATAATATAATGTTTTACGTTGACAGAGTTAAGGCAGCAACGCACGAGGATAATACAGTGCTGCCTTAGAATACCGGTATTTAAAAATTAATTGTATAAGAGGAGCTTTTTATGGTACAGAACAAAACTTTTTCTGTAAAGGCATTACAGACTTTTGTTGCTGTAATGTTTGCCGTAATAACCTGCTTCGGTTTTATGACAACACCGACCGCAGAGGCGGCATCAGGATTTTATGTAAGCGGTACTAGTATCTATGACGCTAGCGGAAACAAGTTCGTTATGCGTGGCGTGAACATTGCTCATGCATGGTACACAGAGAAGACTGAAACTTCTATCAAGGGCGCTGCAAACAACGGCGCAAATACCGTAAGAGTCGTACTTGCAAACGGCTCAAAGTACACAAAAACAAGCGCACAGGAAGTAAAGAACATCATCAGCTGGTGCAAGTCAAACAAGCTGATATGCATTCTTGAAGTACATGACGCAACAGGCAGCGACAGCACTTATGATCTTAACAAGTGCGTTGACTACTGGAAGGAAATGAAGAACGTTCTCAGCGGTACTGAGAAATATGTTATCGTAAACATCGCAAACGAGTGGTGCGGCACATGGAACGGAAGTGCATGGGCTGACGGCTACAAGTCTGCTATCCAATCTGTAAGAAACGCAGGCATTACAAATATGCTTATGGTAGACTGCGCAGGCTGGGGACAGTATCCTGACAGCATCAAGGATTACGGTAAGTCTGTTTTCAACGCAGACTCACAGAAGAACACCATATTCTCCATTCATATGTATGAATACGCAGGCGGAAACGCATCAACTGTAAGAAACAACATTGATAACGCACTCAACATCGGTGTGCCTGTTGTTATCGGCGAGTTCGGCGGTCAGCACACAAACGGCGACGTTGATGAGGCTACTATCATGAGCTACTGCACAAGCAAGGGCGTAGGCTATCTTGGCTGGTCATGGAAGGGCAACAACTCTGACATGAGCTACCTCGACATTGCACACTCATGGGACGGCTCAAGCCTTTCTTCATGGGGAAATACACTTATCAACGGTTCAAACGGAATTAAGGCAACTTCTAAGACTTGCTCAGTTTACAGCGGTTCAGGAAGCTCTTCCGGCGGTTCTTCTTCAGGAACTTCAACAGATTCTAACGGCGGAGTTCTCGGACTTGACGGAACATATTACATCAAGAGCGCACTCAGCGGCAAGTATCTTGACGTATACAAGGCAAAAGCTGACAACGGCACAAACGTTCAGCAGTACAGAGGTACAGGCGGAAACAATCAGAAATTCAAGCTTGTAAGCGACGGAAACGGCTATTACACTATTTACACAGGTGCATCAAATTACAAAAGCTGTCTTGACGTATACAACTGGAGCAGGGACAATGGTGCTAACATCAACCAGTGGCAGTATCACGGCGGTGACTGTCAGAAATTCCAGCTTGTAAAGATCGGCGACGCTTATGCTATCAAGACAAAGATCTCAGACTGCTACTCATGCCTTGACGTTTACGAACAGAACACAGCTGACGGAGCAAACATTAACCAGTGGAGCTACTGGGGCGGAAAGTGCCAGCTTTGGTATCTTGAATCAACATCAGGTTCTTCCTCATCTTCATCTTCTTCAAGCAGCTCAGGCAGCAATTACAAATCGATCTTCTGGGGTTCTTCAACTGCTGCAGCATGGGGTCAGGCTGTTTCAGCAATGACTTCAAAGAATGGCGGAAGCTTCAACGCATATGACATTCAGTCAAACGGCTACTTCTACGTTGAATACTCAGGAACACAGAATCAGGTAGAATTTGTTCTTCAGAGCTGGTCAGGCGGAGCAGAGTGGGCAAAGGTTTCAACAAGCGAAACAGGCACAGCAAACGGACACTACTACGCAAAGTATTCTTACAACAACTGCAAGTCAGCATTCGGCACTTCCGATTTCGGCGGAAAGCTGGATCAGATCCATGCAGGTGCAGCAAACGGCACAGTAACGATCTACTCTGTATGCTACTGCTGGTGATCTAAGATTTTTTTCAGACTTCATACTGTTTCACAGCAGTATGAAGTCTTTTTTATGCAAAAAAAGTTTTAACTGTACCTTTGATTTTCTTCCTTCAAAAAAAATCAGAGCCTACTGTTATTTATGAGTTGCCTGTACGGATTGTTCGCTTTAAAATATCAGATGACAGCTATGAAGTAATTGCTACAAATTTATCTGAAGATCTTTTTTTCTTCTGATGACCTTAAATACACCGTGGGGCTTAGATATTTTCACGCAATTTTATTTCTTGATTTTATTAGCTTAATGATATTGATAGAAAGCCATGCGAGTTTTCCTTAGATTGTTTGGATCTCTATCACGAATTTTCCTTCGGAGTTCACCTTCAGACGCAATGTCTTGACATATCTATTGCAAAAGTTCTCCATTTCTTTCATGGTAGCGGTCACTTTTGTGGCTTCATATATCTTGTGAGTAAGCTCCAGAGGATTCTCTCCAATGAGTGAGGGCAAATGCTTTTCAAGCTCTGCAAAGAGTACAGCACGTTTCAACTCCTCCGTGCCTGCGGTGCAGAAATCATCAATGGCACAATAATAGATGCCATGCTGTGCGAGGGCGTTTTTGATCGCCGTTCCACACTTCTCGTATTCGTACATAACGAGAAACTTTGCTTTCGGCAGGCTCTCGATAAGTCCCCAAAAGTCCGAATCACTTGACACAATAATAAAAGATGTTATCCCGTCACGGTAGAAGTCCGTGACTACGCTTGCGGTCATTCGCACATCGACCAGTGACTTTCTGTCTGTCACTCGGTCGATCTCTATATGTTCAACGGGTATCTGCGTGAATTTAGGGAGCCAATCCCAGCCTGCGGTAGTGTTCGGATCGTCATATAGCGTGATCTTCTCGATCTTAGCAAGCTCCTCCTGATTCAAGCCTTTCAGAACACTATAAAGCTTGTATGGATCAGAGTTCTCACAATCGACAGCTATAGCTGTTTTCTCAGTGCTGTCAATAAAATTATAGATATTGTTTCGTGTTTCATCATCTGCGTCCCGATATTTCGTATAATCGGTGAAGCTGTCATTATGCTGACCGTAGATGATCTTCAAAAACTTACGGTCGGAATAGATGATGCTCCCGACTTCGGCAGGTTGCCAGTGAATATACATCTGAAATGGGTAATGTTCGATATTCGCCATATATTTATTGAACTCGGCTTTCATTACACCGTTCTTATTGTATTTCGGGACAAAGAACAGATCTCTGATATACTCCCAATTCAGCCAATCGTAGAATAGTTGAGAGCATTTGTCGATATTTTCATTGATGAGCCTTGTAAATTCCTGCATATACTTCTCTGAACGGCAATTCGCTTGGATAATGGTAAATCCCCATTTTTCAAGCTGTTTGATATTATCCGTATCGTACCATTCTATGTTATGCAAATTTTTGAGCTGAAACCGCATCAGATCATCGGTCTTTTTGAATTTCTGCATCAGTACGGTTCGCAGCTTACATAAATATCGTATGGTAGTAGCGTCTTTGTCGGCTTGGAGCTTCTCGATAAGTTCGGAACATTCACCGTAACTCACGGTCAGAGCTGACATTCGGACGCCTATCATATAGGCTATAGTAGTAACTACCTCTTTTGTATCAACGGTCAAGTAAAACCCTCCTATTCATTTAATATGATCATCAATTGCCGTCATTATCCTGTTGAGCCGATTTTATCATGGTCTTGCTGATAGAAATTTCTGCGCTCTCCACCCGTTTGATTTTCTTGTATAATACACAGTTTACTAATTCTTCGTTTTCGTTATCCATTGCGATTCACCTCCACTCTGCCCTATATCCTGATTATAGCACAAATGGCGGTATATTGCAATGAAAAGGGCGTAAAAAAAGGGCTTACGAATTGACTTTTTCGGGGCTGTTTGGTATAATAAGAATAATTGAGGGGCAATGCGGCTTCCTCGCTTAAATCGGAATTTAGAGGTATAAAATGATTGTTTTAATAACAGGTGCTTCCCATACTGGCAAAACATTGCTAGCGCAAAAGCTGCTTGAAAAGTATCAATACCCATATTTGTCAATAGACCACCTGAAAATGGGACTTATCAGAAGCGGACAGACAGACCTAACACCTTATGATGATGATAAGTTAACAGACTATCTATGGGAAATTATAAAAGAAATGATAAAGACTGCAATTAAGAACGAGCAAAACATGATCGTAGAGGGGTGCTATATCCCGTTCAACTGGAAAGATAGCTTTGATGAAGAATATATACCTCAAATCAGATTTATATGTCTGATTATGAGCGATAATTACATCAGCTGTCATTTTGATGATATTATCAAAAACGAGAATGTAATAGAAAATAGAATGCATGATGCTGACTTCACGATTGAATCTATTAAAGAAGCTAATCAGTATAACCTTCAGCAATGCAGGATGTTCGGACTTGATTATGTTCTCATTGATGGTGAGTATGATATAGACCAGTATTGCAAATTCTGATTTAGCTTAGTAACTGAATATACCCAAACACGGATAGACCGTCCTAAACATACGGCTATCCGTTTCTTATTCCGCATTTTTACACAAAAAAAGAACGCAAAAACATTACGGCAAATATCTGAATTCAAAAAAACCAGCAAATAATGTTTATTCTACTGTATTTTCCCTCTCTCCTCCACAAACTCCACCAAACACATATCCTCCACAGCTATCCTAGTCTTGTCCATAAAAACAAGCTCATTAGTATAGCTGTCATAAATTCTCACTATGCCTGTCTTGGTCTGATAACTGCCACCACTTTTTCTCTTATCGGGAACAAAATATGTCACCCTTATCTCAGGGCGTTCGTCAAGCATATCAAGCAGGCGGTTGAGATCGTCATTTAGCCTGTTTACCTCGTCCTCTGTCAGCTCCTCCCTGATTTCGGTGTATCTTGCGGTTTCATCAACAGCAGCATCATAGCCTGTCAAAGCTGCAAAAGGGCTGAACTGCGCCGCCCTGTCTGATATAGACATTTGCGGATGATCGTCATAGTGCGGACGTGAAAACTGCTTTATATCATAATAATTGTCGTACATTGTAAGCCCCACCTTTCATGCCTTGTGACCGCCTATACTGCGGTTGCGCTCTCTTGCCGTAGCTCCCTCGGTATAGTTCGTGCCTTTCAAAATGGCATTTTTCCCATATTTGTGCTTTATCAAGAGCATTGCTTCCTGCAATGCCCTTTCTTTTTCTTCTGCGTTGTTATCAGCATTTGCCGCTTCCGCCATATCAAACAAGCTTATCTGCTCATAGCTCTCAGCTTCGGGGATATCCTCTTCTCTTATGACATTACAGGCAGTCAGATTAAGCCGTCTTGCAAGCAAAGTCTTGTCGATAATTCTGTCAAAAAGAGCCATGGTTGCGTCTATTATTTTTCTGGTCGAGGAAGTGTGCCTGCCTAGATTTTGAGTGCCATGGGCGTGCTTTGGTATCTTCCTGCCATAGTGGTCGCAAACCACCTCGCCCGTATAGTGACCGTCTGCCAAGCTTTCTTTATCATACCCCACAGTGAGAACGATCTGATTTGTTACAACGCCCTTATCCACAAGATCAAGGGACAGCATATCAGCCATTTCCCACAGGATAAGCCTTGTGTGCTCATAATTACACGGCCCTTGCAAGACCTGCCCAGAGGAAATGCTGTTGTTTGAGGGGCGGTATGACTTCACGTCAGGTATGGCGGTAGGCTCGATACCCCATGCGTGGTCGATAAGAAGCTCGGTATTTTTGCCGAAAACCTTGTAAAGCTTCCCTATAAGATAATGGTCCAGCGACCAGCGTGAGATATCCCCCATGGTGTAAATACCAAGCTTTTCAAGGCGGCTCGCTGTGCCTGCGCCCACACGCCAAAAGTCCGTGATAGGGGTATGCCCCCACAGCGTTTCTTTGTAAAGCTGTTCGTTCAGCTCTGCGATACGGACGCCGTTTTTATCCGCAGGGATATGCTTTGCCACAATATCCATAGCCACCTTGCACAGATACATATTCGTTCCAACGCCTGCTGTGGCAGTTATACCTGTAGTTTTCAGCACGTCCAAAATGAGCATTTGTGCAAAGCCACGTCCGTCAACGTTATAAAGCCCGAGATAGCCCGTTGCGTCAATAAAGACCTCGTCGATAGAATAGGCGAAAATATCCTCTGGTGACACATATTTCAGATAAATCCCGTATATTTTTGCACTCACAGCCAAATATTTCGCCATTTGCGGAGTTGCCACGATATAATCAAGCTCGCAGGCAGGGTCAGACAGCTCCGAATAGATATAGCTTTTCTTTGCAAACTGTCTTTTAGGAGCTTTCTGCAAACGCTCCTTATTGACCTGCTCCACACGCTGAATGACCTCAAAAAGCCTTGCCCTGCCTGAAATACCAAAGCTTTTCAGTGACGGTGACACTGCAAGACATATAGTTTTCTCCGTTCGGCTCTCATCAGCCACCACAAGGTTTGTATTCAATGGGTCAAGCTGCCTTTCCACGCACTCCACCGAAGCATAAAAAGATTTCAGGTCTATTGCAACATAGGTCTTTTCCATAGCATCACCGCCTTTTTCCTTTATGTATAATAGTATACCACGAAACTTTCTGTTTTACAATAGAAAATCGAACAAAAGTTCTGAATTTTTAATTAACTCTTTTCATGGCAGTTGACAAAGAAAAAACGTCCCCGAGGAAAACTTGGGGACGTTAGTGTTATATTGGGTTTTAAGACGGCATACAATAGTCTACCAAGCTTCACTGTCATAAGGCTCAATAGGAATATTGTAATTCTCTGTTACTTTATAATACTTATCAGTGTCAGTGTCTACCATAAGAACATTTATATCTCCTGTGCTGAGCACATCTCCGTCAATGTAGTAGTGACTCGCTCCGTCATAGTAGATATCGTTAAATCTGCGGTCGCCTGCTATACTGCTGGTGTGGACATGCCCTGCCACCACCTTTTTGTCAAGTCCGTGTATCTTGCCAAGCCTGTGGGGATACTGCTCTGTAAAAATATAATCCTCGGTGCAGTATTCCCAAGCATTGCCCGAATCCTCGTCAATGCCTGCGTGGACAAAGATAGTGTTGCCCTCAACATGGTATCTCGGCAGACGTTCAAACCAATATCTATACGAGTCATCAGAGTCATCATATTCACCGCTGCCTAGCATTTCATTGACCGAAGAAAAACCGCTCATCACCATTTCCTCGTGATTGCCAAGAAGCGCCACCACCTTCCTATGACCATATATATTCTGCAAGCCCATTATCTTTTTAAGCACAGCTATATTGTCCTCGCCGCCGTGGATATAATCTCCCAGAAAGATAAGCTTTGTGTCAGGCTCGTCAAGGTGGTCAATGACAAGCTCCAAAGCGTCGCAAAGTGCTGAATAACAGCCGTGGATATCACTCATGCAGTATATTTTCATGCTTTTCTCCTTTTGTATCATTAGTTTGGTCGTATTTAGCTATCAGTTTTTCCATGTCCTCAGATCTTGTTTTGACCTTACGCATAACTAGGTAGAGCATTTTTTTCAGATTTTCAAGCTTATCTTTTATATTTTCCTTTTCTGCCATAGTTTGCCCTCCTATAACAATTATCTCTATAATTATATTGTATCACAGGGAATATATCCCTGTCAATCAGCTATGCCACACGAATTATAGTATTTGAAATTATCTTGAAAAAAATATCTCCTTTCTCGCTTGTTTCAGGGGTGATACTGTTATACACAAAGGCTGAAACACAGCCGTCTATGCCGTCGCCTTTCATATCCAGGCACTCACGCTCGGCTTTCCAATCGTTTTTGTACGGACTAACATAAAGCACTGCATTGCCACCTATGATAGCATATGGATAACACTTATCCTCACGATACTTCTGAAACTCATCAAACGCCGCCAGAGCCTCTGCTTCCGCTTTTGTGAGCTTCTTTCTGTTTATTCTTCCACTCCCCATTCTGTCTGTCATAAATTTCATGCGCTTTTTGCTTTCTTCCACAAGCTCTTTTTTAGTTGCAAGGACTAGCTTATCATCGCATGAGTACTGCTCCTCGCCCTGCCATATCATAGCCTTTTTGTCATATGTAAAATCTATTGGCAGGACAAAGAACACCAGATTTTTACCTCTGTATGCAAATCTGTCTATCTCAGCTATAGCCCTTTTTCTTGTAGGATAAACGCCTCCGCACATACACAATCTATCATACTTTCTGCCGTCCGTCCTGTTGTATGCCTCTACTCTCCACTTTCTTGCGTCAGCGTCACAGTACATAGAATAATCATCATATATCACCGTCTTTTTGCCATCCTCGATCATGATGACCTGAGTACCATTTCTTTGCTCGTCAAATGGCGGAATGTTATCTGACAATGCCAATCTCTCAATGACCTCTGTGTTAAAAATCTTTGTGTTCTTTTTCATAGCCTTACCTCCGTATCAACTCTGTCTTGACCTTATGTGCTTATTATAGCACCTTTAAGGTTCTGTTTACTGTTCCAAAATGGTCTGCGGTGTGTTTTTTTGATTTTATTCCCTTTTCAAGCTTCTGTATATATTATAGCACCCACTTAGTACAGTTTACTGAACCAATTCGGCACAATTATGATATATTCTTTTTTTTTATATTTTTTTGCGAGATATTTGATAGTGTATTTCTCATACAATAAACTTTTCTGCACCTTGTTTTTGCTACAGAAAAATGATATAATAAAAGCAACAAAAAAATCGACAAGAAGAGAGGATCAGTTATGATGATAATAAGAGTCATTGTTGCAGGATAGAAAAAATAGTTTGCAAAAATTAATATGACATTTGAATTTTTGAAGCCACGTATTTCAGCGTTGATAATCTAAGACTTGGTAATTCAGTTTGAGATTGAATGTACTGAAATTGCAAGAGAATGTGATTTATGAAAAGAGGTCAAGTGCAATGCCAAACATATGGTACAAAAACAAAGAAACCGATACTATTTGGTGGAAAGATGACCCTACAGTTATCGGAGTTTGGATATTCAGCTTTGACAAAACCACTGAATTTAATATGTTCCATGATTATCCTTATAAATTAACAAAAGAGCAGAAACAGATTTTTGACAAAGAAAATCCCGAATGGGCGGATTTCTTTAAGGATAGAAAATAACAGACACAAGATTTCTATTTTGTAATTAGATAAATCTCAGATACCTAATATAATAAAAAAGCCCACAGACCCGATCACATTGATCGCATCTGTGGGCTTTTGAAATTTTACCACACATCGTATATCTTAGCCTTTTCCTCATTGAAATCATCAGGAAGCGTTCCGATATCCCAGCCGGAGTTGGTAGTTTCTATGTAAAGATAATGGCTTCCATTGTAATCATAGTACGTGCCGGGGGCATCGTCTGTCGCCTTTACTCCTATTGCAACGTGTTCAGGAAGCTCGATAAAAATGCAGCCATAGCCAAGCTCTTTGAGCAAAGCACCCAAAAGTATGGACGAGTCCTCACAATCACCGCACTGGTCATAAAGCGTTTCCAGAGGATATTTTGGAAAATCAGTATATCCCGTTGAGGTCATGTCGTCAACATACTCTATGCTCTGCACGAAATTTGCAGTTTCTCTTATAGTCTCAGATTCGCCATAACCGCATTGGTCGCAAAGGCTTTTTATTTCGTCTGCAAGCTGTTTTACGAGCTTATGATTATTGTCGTCACTTACATAGTTATGATAATCTTTCACATATGAGTATCTCAAAAGACTATGATAATATTCATACATATCGTCCTGAATATTCATTGATATTTCAAAGGTATATCGTTTGTCATAGCTCGTCCAGTTAAAAGTCCTTTTCGACCATGTGGGGTCTGCAGGCTGAACATAGTCAGGCTTTCGGTCGTCACGAGGCTCATATCCGTCCTCATCAGTGACTATGGGTGTTTGCTGAGTAACTGCGGTAGTGGTCTGCTGTGTTGTTGTGGTGTATGTATCGTATGTATTCAATCCCGGTCTTTTCTCTGGATACAGAAATTCATCAATTGTATTGCTAAATGCAAAATATACGCCCACTGCCACACAAATAGTAATAAGTAATTTCTTCATATATTCGTCCTGTTTTTAGTTGGTTTACGGCTTTTGTCATATGTACATTATACTATAAGACGGTATAAAATACAATACTATTAGATATACTTTACGAATTTGTTCTTATTTTTGCTATGGTTTGATATTTAGCTAAATAGTTGAAATTTGTGGGGCGGATTTCATCTCGTGGAATACACTCTCACATCTCGTGGAATGTGCTCTCACATCTGTTGGAATACACTCTCACTTCTCATGGAATGCGCTCTCACATCTCGTGGAATGCGCTTTCACATCTGTTGGAATACACTCTCACATCTCGTGGAATGCGCTCTCACATCTCATGGAATACACTCTCACATCTCGTGGAATGCGCTTTCACATCTCATGAAATACGTTCTCACCTTTAGCCTGCAAAGTACGTAAAACAGGGGGTGGATTTCATTCTCACCTTTAGCCTGCAAAGCACGCAAAATAGGGGTGGATTTCATTCTCACCTTTGGTGGATTTCTATTATATTCATAGCATCTGACCTAGCAGAACATTTTTTGTAACAATGAAAATATATATCCTTGTCGAGAAAATCCCTTATGGCTAGTTTGTGTATGAAAAAGCACCCTGTTAAGGTGCTTAGTTCCGATATTGGGGTATAAAAATACCGCCCGACCTTAGTCAAGCGGTAAAATTATTTATGCCGTTTTTTTGTTTATGCGATAAAGAGTTCCGAACCTGTTTCGATATCGCAAGCTTTCAACAGCACAGTTGTACTTTTTGCAATATCTGACGGGTCATTGTATCTTGTCATTGCTACTGAAACGACTTCATATGTCCTGCCACTCTTATCGTACAACTTTGTACCATTTTTGAGCATTTCACACTTGCCGTCCAAAGTAACAGACAACATATCGCCGATTTTAAATACATCAAGAACTTTAAACATATCAGTCGCCTCCTTTTTCATTATATGCCTTTAATTCACTTTCATACTGTTGCAAAGCAATTTTTGTTTGTTCGACCTCAGCTTCTGTCAACTTATAAGCCTTGTTGTTTCGTAAAAGCTTTTTCTGCGCCTCAATCTCGCAATTAAGTCTTAAAACATAACTTCCGTCATTTTCTCCGTTGCGATATTGTGTTGCGTGGATAAGTTCTTCAAAAACGCTGGCTCTCCCTGGATTTTGTTTAAGCAATATGGTCTTGTCATTGTAAGTGATAGCCTCAGCATTCTTACTTTTTAGGTAAGCGTCTGTTTCTTCACCATACTGGATAAGACCGCCCTGAGCCTTAAACGCCTTTTCGATTTTATGTAACTGTTTCTTCGGCATAGGCTCAATATAGCCTGCTCTGGCTTTTCTATACATTGCTTCACTTCCTACATTCATTATACCATATTTTTCGTTTTTGTCAACACCGCCGCCATAATACTTCTCCCTGCTATGATCCCTATGCAGCACCTCATTATGCTCCTCAACGAACACCTTTAATTCGTGCTGAGCCTGCCTGAGTTTTCTGTGGTATTCCTTAATGTTCACTCGCTTGCAGTTAGCGTATACGATACAGTTTTAATCCAAACACTTTTCAAGAAAGTCAGTTTAACATCGGTGATACCTTTTATTTTACATAAATAGCTGCATCTTATATTATTTGATCATCTTTTTTCAAACTCACTAATATCCTCATCAAACACAAGATAAGCCGAACACTCATTGTTATTTATCATATCTTTTATGTCTTTCAAAGCTTCAGCGTTTTTTATTCTTTCTTTTTTAGAAAAATCCTGCTGGAGCTTTATTATATCCTCCATATCCTCACAAGATAAAAGCTTAATATCATTTCTTCTATCCAGCATACCATATGTACACTTTGTTTTTGATATCTTATTTATCTTTTGTTTTATAAGCTTCATTTCAGGATCACTTGTCCAAGCAATAGAGTGCTTATGATCATATTGATGATTTATTTCACAGCCACAGTGTTCACATTTTATGTTTTTATCCACATACAGCGTTAGCCGTTCACCGCCAAAAAGAAGAACATTCTTTGATTCTTTTATTGTGCTTATACATTTAAGACACATTTTAAATGCTATACTGCCGGTCAAAACACCATAAGCTAAAATAAATTCGTTCTGCTTTCAATGCCACAAATAAGATACCTAATATTGAACATATAACTAAAATGCTCTTGTGTATCCTATCAAAGTCTGGTCTTTCGACAAGTTCCATTTTTACAGACGTTACCCTTGCTCTTATCCTGCTGCCAGGGTGTGTCATTTTATAATCATACATTCTATATATATCAAAAGTATGCCAAGAGCGTTGTTCCTCAAAATATATTCGGATATCATCTATTTCTCTGTCACTTAAAGTTATCTCGGTAGTTTCGCCCTCTTTTATACCAATATCTCTCCGCAGTAACTCTGGAGCGACCTTTACAGGTGTTTGTTCTATACTTACCTTTTCCCACCCGATATCCTTTCCACACTCACTGCATATTATCGGCTCTTCTGCCACATTGTTAAACAATAATTGTTCATTCAAAAACCCTTTCTTTATATAATGTTTACTTCATTACATTTTGACATTAATTTGCCAAATATATTGTAGCATACATCAAAATGACCTGTCAAATTTTGAAGTGAACAATTTTGGACAGCTGTGCTTTTGTATAATACACAATCCATAAAGTATACAGATTTCTGGAATATAACAAAAAGAGAATAAATTAAAAAGACACAAAAAAAGTGATATTTGAAGATAGCCAAAAATTTTTGCTAAAGCTTTTTGAAAAAGCAAAAAAAGAAAGCATATATATTTATCAACTAAAAGTAACCCAGATGAAGATACAAACAGTGCCACGGCAGATCACCCTGACACTGTTTTACAAACAGTGCCACGGCAGATCACCCTGACACTGTTTTACTATAAATAAAATTGTATTACTCGATATATTTGTTCAACTTATAAGATAAGAAAATAAATGACA